>DASTYU010000070.1:0-3746 GCA_035764655.1 Candidatus Limnocylindrales bacterium | reverse complement strand
GCCGCGGTGTCGCGGACGGCCCGGCTCATCCGGTCGCATCTCGGCGAAGAGTCCGGCGGTGCCGGCGAGGAGTCCCGCCCGCGCCTGGTGGTGGCATCGTGAGCGTCCGGACCGTGCTCCCGGTCGCGGCCGCGCTCGTGGTGTTCGTCGTGGCGTGGCAACTCGCGGTCGTGATCGGGGGACTCCAGCCGTCGATCCTGCCCCCGCCGCTCCTCGTCGCCGAACGATTTGTGAGGGCGTTCGCCGAGGGGACGATCCAGCCCCACCTCGCCACGACCCTCCAGGAGATCGCGGTCGGCCTGACGGCCGGTGCGGTCCTCGGCCTGTTCGCCGGCTACGTGATGGCCCGCTCGCCGCTCGCCGAGCGGCTGCTGTCCCCGTACATCGTGGCCGCGCAGGCGATCCCCATCCTCGCCCTCGCACCGTTGCTCGCGATCTGGTTCGGGCCGGGACTGCTCGGCAAGGTAGTGATCTGCGCGCTGATCGTGTTCTTCCCGGTCGCCGTGTCGACGATGGTCGGCATCCGGTCCACCGATCCACGGTTGCTCGAGCTCGGCCGCAGCCTGCGGGCGACGCCGCGCCAGCGGTTGTGGACGATCGAGGTGCCGGCCGCGCTCCCGTCGATCCTCGGCGGGCTGCGCGTCGGCGTCACACTCTCGGTCATCGGCGCCATCGTCGGGGAGTGGGCCGGTGCATCGCGTGGTCTGGGCGTCCTCATCAATCTTGCCCGCGGTTCCCTGTTCGACATCCCGCTCATGTTCGCCACGCTCCTGACGATCGCCCTCGTCGGGGTCGCGCTCTATCTCGCCGTCGTCCTGGTCGAGCGCCGCCTCGTCGGCGCCCGCTAACACCTGGAGGTTCCCGTGCACTCCCGCCGCCTCGCCGTCGTCGTCGGAGTCCTCGCCGTGCTGCTCGTCGTGGCGGCGTGTGGCGTGGAATCGGGCACGCCGCCAGCGGACGTTTCCGAACCGCCCGCCACCACCGAGCCGCCGACCCGCGAACCCACCGCGCCAGCAAGCCCAGAGGGCAGCGTGCAGCCGGTCGACCTGACCGTCGGCCTCGGCTACATCCCGAGCGTCCAGTTCGCGCCGTTCTATCTCGCCGAGCAGCAGGGCTACTACGAACAGGCGGGCCTGAACGTCGAGTTCCTGCACCAGACGGACCAGGACCTCATCCCGCTCGTCGGTCAGGGAACGGTCGACGTCGGGATCGGCGATGGAACCAGCGTCATCCCGGCGGTGAGCCAGGGCATCCCGGTGCGCTATCTCGCCACGATCTACGGGAAGTTCCCGTCGATCGTCTTCGCCAAGGAATCGGCCGGGATCCGCACGCCGGCCGATCTTGCCGGGAGGAAGCTCGGAACACCCGGCCGCTTCGGGTCCGGCTGGGTCGCGCTCCAGGCGATCCTCCAGTCCGCGGGCCTGACCCCGGAAGACCTCGAGATCGTCGAGTACCCGGACTTCGGGCAAGGTGCCGCAGTCGCTGCCGACCAGGTCGACGCCGCGACCGGCTTCGCCAACAACGAGCCGGTCCAACTCGAGCTGAGCGGGACGCCCGCCTCCGTCCTTCGCGTCGACGACATCATCGCGCTGCCCGGTCCCGGGCTGATCGCCGGCGTCGGCACGCTCGAGGAGCAGCAGGACGCGGTCCAGGCGTTCCTGACCGCCACCCTGCAGGCGATGGAGGAGATCAAGGCGGATCCCGACGTCGGGCTGGACGCCGCGATCGCGAAGGTCCCGGAGCTGGGCACGGACCGCGACACGCAGCGGGCGATCCTCGAAGCGACCATCGATACGTGGGAGGGGCCGCTCCAGGCGGAGCGTGGGCTCGGCGCCGTGGACCGCGACGGGTGGCAGGCATCGATCGAATACCTCGACGATCTGGGCCTCGTCCCGAACCCGATCACGATCGAGGACGTGCTCCGCGACGACCTTTTGCCTGCCGGCGACTAATCCCTGCGCGTTTGGGCTATTTGAGGCATACTTGTTGCTCCCCGAAACCTCACGTTGCGGCACGGTCTGCCGATGGGAGAGCACTCTTGAATACCCGCCCGCCCGCCAAGGCCGCGACGGCCACCGAGCCGTTCAAGCACGTGATCGACGAGTACAAGCATCGCGATCAGACGATCACCTGCACGTGCGGCTGGCACGGGAGCTCGGCGCAGGTCGACCGCGGCCCGTCGGAGTGGACCGCGCACCTGATCGAGGTTCGCGGCAAGAAGCGCTGAGCCGCCTTTCACAACAGTCAACGAGCCGGCCTTCGGGCCGGCTTCCTGATTCGTGGCCCGGTTCGCCATCGGGCGCGTGCTAGCATCGCCGACCGTGGCCTCCACGCGACTCCCCGAGCGACCGCCGTTTTCGCTGCGCGCCCGCCTGCTGACGCCGCTCGCCGACGGCGGAACGCTCTACGAAGCCGACGGGCTGCTGGTGGTCGACGATCGCGGCCGGATCGCGTATGCCGGGGCGGCGTCAGCGCGGCCGTCGGAGGCGGCGGGGGCCGTTGACCTTGGGAAGTGGGTGCTCCTGCCGGGCATGGTCGACCTCCACGCGCACCTGCCCCAGCTCCCAAACGCGGGGCTCGGCGCCGGGCTGGACCTGTTGACGTGGCTGCGCCTCTACGTGTTTCCCGTGGAGCGGGATTTCACGGCGGAGAAGGCCTCGGTGGCCGCGCCCGCGGCATGGCGTGCCTTCGCAGCGGCAGGGACGACGACCGCGCTCGTGTACGGCGCCGTGTTCGAGGCCAGCCTCGATGCCGCCTTCGAGGCGGCCGAGGCGCATGGACTGCGGGTCGTCCTCGGCAAGGTGATGATGGACCGGATCACCTACGACGAGACCATCGACCCGGCGACGATCCTCGACCGCTCGCTGCGCGAATCGATCGACCTGTGCTCGCGCTGGCACATGCGCGACGACGGCCGGCTGCGCTACGCGTTCACGCCGCGCTTCGCCGTGTCGTGCTCGATGGAAATGCTGCGCGAGTCGGCCGCAGCGGCTGCGGCGGCGGGTGCCTACTGGCAGACACACGTGTCCGAGGATCGCGGCGAGATCGCCGAGGTCGCACGGCTCTTCCCCGATGCGCTCGATTACGTCGACGTGTACGACCGCGCTGGCGGGCTGGGGGAGCGGACCGTGCTCGCCCATGCCGTGCACCTGTCCGACCGGGAGCTGGCGCGGCTGGTGGACACGGGGACGCGAGTGGCGCACTGCCCCGGCTCGAACCTGTTCCTCGCGTCCGGCGTGATGCCGCTCGGGCGGTACCTCGAGGCCGGGCTCGGGGTGGGCCTCGGATCGGATGTGTCGGCCGGGCCCGACCTGTCGATCTTCGTGGCCATGCGGATCGGCTTCTTCTCGTGGAACGCGCTCCGGGTGGAGGGCCGGGTTTCGTTGCCTGTGCCCGCGCCGCTGCGCTGGCTGCGGATGGGCACGCTCGACGGGGCTCGCGCCCTCGGGATCGCCGACACGGTGGGCTCGCTCGAGGCCGGCAAGGAGGCCGATCTGATCGCGGTGGACCCGTCCTTCACGGCGCCGGTCCCGGGCGAGGAGGACGACGCGGCCGAGGACCTGATGAGCCGCCTGATCTTCCGGGCCCACCCCGACATGGTTCGCGCGGCCTGGGTTCGCGGCCGCGCCCTCGCCGGCCCGGGCGCCCGAGGCTAGAGCAGGATCAGGCTGGAGCCGCCAGGGTTGCGGCCCTCTCGAAGCGCCCGGAGCGCGGCACGCGAGGACAGCGGAAAGGTGTCGGCAACG
>DASTYU010000069.1:0-3046 GCA_035764655.1 Candidatus Limnocylindrales bacterium | reverse complement strand
GAGGCGTCCGAGCTCCTCCCCGTGCTCCTCGACGAGGTCGGCCATCCGCAGCAGGGCGCGGCTCCGCTCCCCCGGCGTCGCGTCGGACCAGGTCTCGTCGTACGCCTTCTTGGCGGCGGCCACGGCTCGGTCGACGTCGGCCGCCGACGCCTCGGGGACCTCGGCGATCACGTCGCCGTTGGCGGGGCTGACGATCCTGCGGGTCTGGCCCTCGGCGGCGTCCACCCACTCGCCGCCGACGTACATCTTGTAGGTCTTCTCATCGCCCATCCGGACCTCACCTTCCTGCGCCGGGACCCCGCGGGGTCAGGGGTTCGTGCCCAGTCAAAGTATGCCGAAATCCGCGCATCACGGTCTCGCCCGGCCGGCATGGGGTTCCCCTTCGGGACATCCGGTCGCAGCCCGGACGGTCTGGCGATGATGCCGAATGCGTCGCTACCCGGTGGTCGCCACCGGTCGCTCGCCGGCGACCTCCTCGTCACCGCTCGCTGGGCGTTCGCGCCCGTGGGAGACTGACGTCACCCTCACGAGGAGGCATCGGCGCGTGGACATCCCGCAGGAACGCAAGGTCGTCACCGAGATCCCGGGCCCGAGGTCGCGCGAGTGGTTCGAGCGCCGCGCATCGGCCGTGCCGCAGGGCGTCTTCAACACCCACCCGATCGTCACCGCCCGGGCGTCCGGCGCGATCATCGAGGACGTCGACGGCAACCGCCTGATCGACTTCGCGACCGGGATCGCGGTGCTCAACGTGGGCCACACCTCACCCGAGGTGGTCGCGGCGGCGCAGCGGCAGCTCGAGCTCGACACCCACACCTGCTTCCACGTCACGGCGAACGAGCCGTACATCGAGCTGGCCGAGCGGCTGAACGGCCTCGCTCCCGGCGACGGGCCGAAGAAGACGATGTTCGCGAACTCGGGCGCCGAGGCCGTCGAGAACGCGGTGAAGATCGCGCGAAGGGCGACGGGCCGCCAGGCGATCGTGACGTTCGACCACGCGTTCCACGGCCGGACGCTGCTCGCGATGTCGCTCACCGCCAAGGTCATGCCGTACAAGCAGGGCATGGGGCCGTTCGCGCCCGAGATCTACCGGCTCCCGTTCGCCTACCCGTATAGGTGGCCGGGAGGTCCGGAGCGATGCGCGGAGGAGGCGCTCGACTACGCGCTCGACGAGATCCACAAGCACATCGGCGAGGACAACGTCGCGGCCGTGATCCTCGAGCCGATCCAGGGCGAGGGTGGCTTCATCGTGCCGGCGCCGGGGTTCGTCAAGGGTCTGGCCGATTTCTGCTCCGAGCACGGGATCCTCTTCATCGCCGACGAGATCCAGAGCGGCATGGGCCGCGCCGGCCGCTGGTTCGCGATCGAGGACGAGGGCGTGGTGCCGGACCTCATCACGAGCGCGAAGTCGCTCGGCGGCGGCCTGCCGATCAGCGCCATCACCGGTCGCGCCGACGTCATGGACTCGGTGCACGTCGGCGGGCTCGGCGGCACGTACGGCGGCAACCCGGTCGCGGCCGCGGCGGCGCTCGCGGTGCTCGATCTGATCGAGAAGGGCAACCTCCTCGAACGCTCCCGCACGCTCGGCGAGAAGGTGCTCGGCCGGTTGCGCGACATGCAGGACCGCCACCAGGTGATCGGCGACGTCCGGGGGCGCGGGATGATGACGGCGATCGAGCTCGTCTCCGACCGCGCGACGAAAGAGCCGCTCAGCGGTCCGGATGGGAACGCGATCGTCAGACGCTGCCTCGAGGAAGGCGTCGTGATCCTGAAGGCGGGCACCTACGACAACGTGATCCGGTTGCTGCCGCCGCTCACGATCGACGAGGCTCTGCTCGACGACGGGCTCGGCATCCTCGACAAGGCGATCGGCGTCGATACCGGATAACCGGCGCCCCGGCGGTCGTTGCTACCTTCGACGGTATGAGCGACGAGCCGGACGGAACCCGGACCTCGCGGATCGGAGGGTTCGCCCGGCGGATCGCGGTCGACGTCACGCCGCTGCGTGTATCGCGCGACTTCCGGCGGCTGTGGCTCGGCCTGCTCGCGTCGACCTTCGGCTCCCAGTTCACGATCGTCGCGACGTTCCTCCAGGTGTACGGGCTGACCCGCTCGACGGCCGCCGTCGGGCTGATCGGGCTCGTCGGCTTCCTCGCGCTCGTGGCGGGGACGCTGGCGGGAGGGACGTTCCTGGACGCGTTCGACCGGCGGAAGATCCTGATCACGGCTCAGATCGGGTACTTCGCGTCCTCCGGCCTGCTGTTCGCCGGAGCGGTGCACGGCGACCCGCCGCTCGCGCTGATCTACGTGGCCGTGGCCGGCATCGCCGCCACGAGTGCGATCGACGGCCCCACGCGCAGCGCGATGACGCCTCGACTGCTGGATCGCAGCCAGTTGCCGGCCGCCGCAGCGCTCAACCAGATCATCTGGAACGGCGCCGGTCTGGTCGGACCGGCGCTCGCGGGGATCGTCGTCGCGGCATTCGGTT
Source organism: Candidatus Limnocylindrales bacterium (assembly GCA_035764655.1). Classification (GTDB taxonomy): domain Bacteria; phylum Chloroflexota; class Limnocylindria; order Limnocylindrales; family CSP1-4; genus DASTYU01. Next base: position 561 of record DASTYU010000069.1, on the reverse strand, counting down.
TCTCGTGGGCATATGCCATCGACTTGATCTCGATCGGCCTGTTGCTCCTCGCGTCGATCTCGATCCGGCCGATGCCGCCCGCCGAGGGCGAACGCACGGCGGTGGGCTGGCGCGCCGTGCGGGAGGGTTTCGCGTTCCTGCGCGGCCGCCAGGTGCTGCAGTCGACGTTCGTGATCGACATCATCGCGATGGTGTTCGGGATGCCCCGGGCGCTGTTCCCCGTGCTCGCGCTCACGCAGTTCCATCGGGGCGCCACGGTCGTCGGGTTCCTGTTCGCGGCGCCCGCCGTGGGTGCGTTCGTGGGTGCGGCGACGAGCGGCTGGGTCGGCCGGATCCGTCATCAGGGGCTGGCGGTGATCTGGGCGGTCGTCGTGTGGGGCGCCGGCATCGCGGCGTTCGGGCTGGTGGGATCGCACCTGTGGCCCGGCCTCGGATTCCTGGCGATCGCCGGGGCGGCCGACGTGATCTCGGCGGTGTTCCGCAACACGATCCTGCAGGTCACCGTCCCCGAGAACCTGCGCGGGCGGCTGTTCGGCATCCACATCCTGGTGGTGACCGGCG
>DASTYU010000068.1:0-3891 GCA_035764655.1 Candidatus Limnocylindrales bacterium | reverse complement strand
GCACGGGCGGCGGCCGCCGCGACCCACGCCACGAGTTGGGCATCCCCGACCGCCTCGCGTGTACCCACGCCGCCCGCGACGACGAGCGTGTCGTGGCGCGGCGGAGGGTCAGGGAGCGGGCCGGCGCTCAGGGCGAGCCCGTTGCTCAGCGTCACCTCCCCGGCTTGGCCGGGAGTGACGAGCTCTACGCGGTAGCCGGCCTCGGGGGCGAGAGTCGTCGCGGTGTGGAAGACCTCGACGGGTCCCAGGATGTCGAGCGATTGAGCCCGGTCGACGGCAAGGATCAGGACGTGGCGTTGGGGCGGCACGGGACGCATCCTCTCGCGGATGCGTCCCGTCCGCTAGGTCCCGTACCCCACCATTCAGGCCATGGCCACGCGGTGGTGATGCGAGTACTCCTCGGGCCGCAGCAGCATGACCGCGAACATCCCCGCCAGCATCGCGACGTGTTCGACGACCAGCAGCGTGCCGACGTCGCTCATCAGGCCGACGCCGTGCAGGGCGATGACGGCAAGCGTCGGCACGATCATCGACGCGCTCATCTCGTTCGTCGGGCGCCAGCCGTGGCCCCGCCGGCGCATCCAGGCGGCCATCGGCACGGTCATCGTCGCGGCCATCAGGAGCAACATCGCCGCCGGCGCCTCGTCTTGCAGATCGGCCCAGCTCGAGCCCACGGATTCGAGCCCCCAACCTGCCGGGAGCCAGAGCACGGCCATGCCGAGGAACATGACCACGACCATCTCGAGGTAATGGCGAGCGAAGTGGCGGTTGAGGACAGTCGACATCGTGAGATCCATTCTTTCGTATACCCAGTAGGGGTATAACGGTCGCAGTCGCCGGTGTGGGGCGCCAGGACACATGTCCCACGATTTCGGTCATCGAGGTCTTGCCGACCTTTTGCGCGATCACACCAAGCGCCCAACGCGCAGCAAGCCAGCGGTCTGGAGCTCACGACAGATTTGGGCTGCGGGTCGGGGAGGCCGGTAGGGCCGACGAGGTCGCGTGGTTCTGGGCGAACGCGTCGATGTGTTGGGCGGTGAACTGCGCGTCGTCTTTGACCCAGCCCAGCAGCGCCGAACCGCGGGTGTGCTGCCAGAGCAGGCCGAGGAAGTACAAGCCAGGGACGTCGGTGACGCCGCGCCGATGCGTCACGGCTCCGACCTCGTCGAAGACCGGGAGCTCCACGAAGGAGTGGTCGAGCCGGAAGCCGGTCGCCCACACCACCCCGTCGACGGTGAGCTCGGAGCCGTCGGCGAACGTCACCGTCGTGCCGCTCGCGGCGGTCGCGCGCGGCCGCAGCTGGATGCCGCGCTTGCGCGCGGCGCGCGGGCTGGAGCCGATGAGCGTCTCCTTGTCCTTCAGGCGCCGCGCGAGGCGCGAGTCCACGGTCTTGTACATCAGGCCCGTGGCGTGGAGGTAGCGGAACAGGTCGCGGCCGAGGATCCGCTGCGGCAGCGGCATCTGACGGGCGCCGATGGCCAGATGGACCTCCCGCGAGTGCGCGAGTTCCTCGCTGATCTGGTAGCCGGTGTTGCCGCCGCCCACCACCAGCACCGTGCCGGTCGGGAGGTCGTCCGGGGAGCGGTACCGGCTGCTGTGCAGCTGCACCACCTCGGACCCGAGGCCGGCGGCGACCGGCGGCGTGAACGGCACCTGAAACGGGCCGGTGGCGACCACGACCTGGTCGGCTTCGTAAGTGCGGTCGGCGAGCTCGACGAGGAAACCGCCGTCGTCGCGTGGCCGCACGGCCTGCACGCGGCTGTTGAACTCGACCGGCAGCTGGAACCGTTGCGCGTAATCGGTGAGGTAGGCGATGACGTCGTCGCGCCCCGGGTAGCTGTCGGGGTCACCTGGGAAGTCGAGCCCCGGCAGGCTGTCGTAGCGCACGGACGTGAACAGCCGCAGCGAGTCCCAGCGGCCCCGCCACGCCGAGGCCGGCTCGCCGGCCGCTTCGAGGATGGTGAAGCGCCGGCCCTGCTGGGCGAGGTGGTAGCCGATCGCCAGGCCGGCCTGGCCGCCGCCGATCACGACGACGTCGTAGTGCTCGGGTCTCATGCCACTGCGTGCGCGAGCGCCGAGGCGCTCTGACGGCTGACGATCGCGGGCGCCTCGTGCACGAGATCGTCGTTGTCGAGTGCGTCCACCATGAACAGCGCGAAGTCCACGCGGCGCGTGATGTTGCTGGCGAGGATGGGATCGCCCACGTGGTGACTCCACACGGGCAGGCCCTGGCTCTCGTCTTCTTCGAGGTCGCTGCCGCGGACGACCGTCCAGCGCGTGTCGCTGGCGAAGATGCGCCGGCAGGCCTCCACCTGGTCGTCGAGGTCGGCGAAGCGGGCGAGGCGTGCGAGACCGCCGCCGACCTTGACGAGCGCCTTGAGCTTCCACGAGTAGACGTCCAGCCCGTCGCGGGTGATGTGCCATCCGCACGAGAACACGAGCCGCGCGCCCGGCTCGGCGTGGTCGAGGACCGCTTGGGCCGTTCCCGTCGAGTAGCCGTGGACGCCCCGCGGGACGAGGACGACGAGCACGCCGTCGCAGCCGGCGACCGCCCGCTTGATGACCTCGTCGTCATCGGTCGCGCCGGGCACGATGCTGATCCGATCCTCGAACTCGGCGAGCTTCCCGACGCTCTGCTCGCGGCACACGGCGACCACCTCGTAGCCGCGATCGAGCGCGTGCTCGACCATGTAGCGCCCGAGCTTCCCCGACGCGCCGACGATGCAGACCCTCGTACGCCTATCTCGTTTGATCATTCGTTGCGGTGGTGATGTCGTGGTCATGTCAGCGTTCCTTGGAAGTCGCTAGGGGAGGCTCGGGCGGGGCCGGTCCCGTCGCGGCCGGCACGACGTCGCCGGTGTACTGCCGGACCAGCACCGCCGGTCGCAGCGGGGCGGGCCGCGGTCCTTCGACCTGCACGTTCGGCAGCCAGGACAGCCAGCCGGGCAGATACCAGTTGCGCTCGCCGAGCAGCCGCATGGCGGCGGGGATGAGCAGCAGCCGCACGAGCGTGGCGTCGAGCGCGAGCGCGATCGCGATGCCGAAGCCCATCTCCTGGAAAGCGACGAGCTGGCCCGACGCGAAGCCGCTGAAGACGACGATGATGATCGCCGCGGCGCCGGTGATCAGCCGCGCGGTGGACGCGACGCCGTGGACGATCGCCTCCGGCGTATCGCCGGTGGCTGCCCAGCGCTCGTGGATGCGGCTGAGCAGGAACACCTGGTAGTCCATCGAGAGCCCGAACAGCACGCTGAACAGGAAGATCGGGACCCACGCGTCGATCCGCTCGACTTGGGTGAAGCCGAGCAGGTCGGCGCCGACGCCCTCTTGGAAGACGAGCACGAGGATCCCGTAGGCGGCGCCGACCGAGAGCAGGTTGACGGCGATCGCGGTCAGCGGGATCGCGATCGACCGGAATGCGAGCAGGAGCAGGAAGAAGCTCAGCGTCAGCACGAACGCGATCACGATCGGCAGCCAGCTCCGGTTGACCGCGAACGAGTCGTGCGCCTCGGCCGGCGTGCCGCCGACGAACACGCGATCGGCTGCCGTGCCGAAGGCGGCCGGCACGTAGTCGTCGCGTAGTCGGTCAATCGCGGCGGAGCCGCGTGCGCTGCTCGGCTCGACGGTGAGCGGCACGGATGCCACGGCGACGCGCGGGCCGGTCTCAACCGTGAGCGCTCGGACGGCGAAGTCCCGATCGCCCCCTAGCTCGGCGCGCAGGCGCGCGAATCCCCGCTGGGCGCCCGGGTCGTCGGGCGAGCCGTCGAGTACGACGGTGACCGGCTCGGTCGCGCCGCTGGGGAAGTCGCGCTCGAGCGCCAGCAGCCCTTGCTTGGCCACGGTGTCGTCGGGCAGCGACGATGTTCCGGCGGCGCCCAGCTGCAGGCCCAG
>DASTYU010000067.1:0-12677 GCA_035764655.1 Candidatus Limnocylindrales bacterium | reverse complement strand
CGCTGTCGGCGAACACGGCATCGTCCAGCGCGGTGTCCTCGACGATGCCGCCCGGCGGCTGGTCGAGCCGGTCGGCGGCGACGATCAGGCCGCAGCCCCCGGCGAGCACCCCGGCCTCGAGCACGGGGCCCAGGCCGAAGGCGACGTCGAGCAGGACCGCCGACGCGTGCGGCGTGAGCGCCCGTGCCGCGTCGACCTTGAAGGTGGTGAGCGCCTGGTCGGCGATCGTCTCGCCGCCGAGCATCGTGCGCAGGGATTCCCGTTGATCCAGCGCGACCATGGCGAACGCACCGCTGGGGCGGGCAAGTGCGGCGAGGCCGGATCCGGTGTCAGGTGGCACGGGCGAGGAATGCCTCCAGCTCGGCCCGGCTGGGGATCCCGCTGCGGCCGTCGAGCGCGCGGCACGACAGCGCGGCGGCCGCGTTGGCCCAGCGCAGCGCATCGGGGAGCGGACGCCCGTCCAGCAGCGCGGCGAGTAGCGCGCCGTGGAAGACGTCCCCGGCGCCGAGCGTGCTGACGACGTCGGCCTGGAACCCGGCCGCCTGGTACATTGCGCCGGAGGTGTCGCTGCGCGCGACACTCCCCAGCGCCCCGCGCGTGACGACCACCAGCTGCGGGCCCTCGGCGCCGGCCGCAGCGAGAGCATCGGGGAGGGCGCGCTCCGGGTAGCGGGCGAGCAGCGCCCGCTCCGTCGGCGCATACAGGTTGACCTGGCCGAGGTCGTAGTCGCGATCGACGTTGCCGCCGTCGAACGACACCTTCGCGCGCACGCCGGCGTCGCGCAGTCGGGCGACGGCCGGATGGCCCGTCTGGTCGACGTGGATCCACTCCGCAACCGAGCAGCGGTCGATGTCGGCCTCGGTCAGCTCGATCGGTGGCACGCCCCGGGTATCGGGCACGAGCGTGCGCTCGCCGCTCGCGGCTTCGACGAACACCAGCGTGACCGGTGTCCGACCGGGCACCACGCTCAGGCCGGATGTCTCCACGCCCTCGCGGCGCAGCCCTTCGGCGACCATCGCGCCCGCCGTGTCATCGGCGACACGGCCGATGAACGCGACTGGCACGCCCAGGCGGGCGAGGGTCACCGCAGCGGTCGCCGCGACGCCACCGCCGGCGACGCACGCCTCGCGGGCCGGCATCCGCTCGCCAGGTTCGGGCAGTCGATCGACGACGGCGATCGAATCGAGGGTCGCGATGCCGATGCACGCCACACGGGCCGTCATCCCGGCCCGACCCCGAGGTCTGCGGCACGGGGCGGCAGGCAGCACACGATCTCGAGCCCGTCCGGGGCGTCGAACTCGAGCGAGCCGAGGGCGGCGGCCGGGATCGCGAACGTTTCACCGGCGCGGATCGCCAGGTCGGACCCTCCCGCGCGCACCGTGCCACGGCCGCCCATGACTGCCGCGACGAGGAACGCCGGCGGCCACAGGCCTGGTGCCGCGTGGCCGCGGACGGTGAGCCGCAGCGCGCGGAAGAACGGGTCGGCGGCGGTATCGAGCAGCGGCGTCGACGTCCAGCCGTCGCCCTCATCGCCGGGACGCCGGCCATCGTGGCGAAGCCGGTCGACCCACGCGTCGTCGCGTCCCTCGCGGTCGAAGGCGTCGATCGCGACCTCCCAGCCGAGCCCGAGGTGAGCGTGAGCGGGGTGGATCGGCACGTCCGCGGTCTCGGCCACGATCGAGAAATCCGTCGGCTCCTCGATCTCGACCATGAACACCCCGGCCCCGATGGCGTGCGGCACGCCTGCCGGGATGAACCACACGTCGCCGGCCTTCGTCGGGCGGACATGCATCGCGTCGAGCAGGTCGCCCGTTCGTTCGTCGGCGATGAGATCGATCAGCTCCTCGCGATCAAAGTCCCGCCGGAAGCCGATGCGCACGACCGGTCCCTCCGGGTCATCGGTCTCGCGGGTGGCGACGACGATCCACGCCTCCGTCTTGCCGAACCACGAGCGAAGCCAGCGGCGGGCGAATGGCCGGCTCGGGTGGGCATGGACCGGCAGGCGCACGCCCGCATCGAGAAGCTTGACCAACACGCCCGTCGTCGTTCCCGCCGCGGCCACGAGGTCACGGCCCGCGACGAGCTCCGGGTCGGCGGCCAGCAGATCCGCGATTGCGAACGACCGTCCGTCGATCTCGGCCGTTCCGACGCCTTCGCCGCTCGGCGGCGTCAGCGGCGGGGTCCACGCGGCGATCGCGGAGCCGACCCAATCCTCGGGCTGGGTCCCGTCACGGGTCGGCGTCCCGTCGGCCGCGAGCGCCCCCGCCCGGAATCGCTCGAGCAGCGCGCCACCGCGGTAGAAGCGCGACACGCGGTTGGGGGGCAAACGCCACGGCCGTAGGAACGATCGGTCGAGGCTCATTCGAGGGCCACCGCGTCGACGTTCCACGCGCTCACCCGGAGCCGCCGACCGGTCGCCGGCGCATCGCGCCACGTCACCGCGACCTCGGCATCCTCCCCGGGCAGGACGTCGAAGCCGCTGTCCTCGACCTCGGCCCAGCCCGGATCGCCGATCGGGCGGTCGTCCTCGATCGTGACACCGATCGCCGCCGGGCCGTCCCGATGCTCGAGGCGAATCAGCCACCGGTCGCCGTCACGCTTCACCTCCGCGTCGAGCTGCGCCGGCGCAAGGTCGAGTAGCGGCGCGAGGTCCGGTCCACCGCCGAAGAGGTAGCGCCCGGTAACGCGGGTCGTTCCGGCCACGTCCATCAGCGCGAGATCGAGCAGGAACATGCCCGGCGGAGAGCCGTCGAAGCGCGCCTCGAAGCGTCCGGCGAGGACCGGCCGTTCGGGTGCCACGGTCACCGGCCACGACCTCGATGCCAGCTCCGTCCCGGCCGGGTCGACGATCCGGGCCGTGGCGACGCCGTTGATCGGTTCGAGCTCGGTCCACGCCCAGACGTCTGCATCGAGGTGATCGGCGCCGTCGAGCAGGGCACGGTCGAAGCGGGCGGTGACGGCCACCGGGGCATACGCCCGGCGCACGGCGAAGTACGCCGGTTTCGGGTCGCCGTGGTGGTCGACCGCGCAGGTCGACCAGGCGAACGGATAGGGCTCGTTGAACTGCCACGGCAGCGACCCGGAGTTGCGCGGCCAGCGTCGCCGGTTCGCCTCGACCGCGTAGCGGAGCCCGTCGGCCTGCAGCCGCTGGCTCGCCCGACGCACGGTTTCGAGGTCGTCGAGGCGGCCGCGGAACGCCTCCTGGAGCAGGGGGAGGTTGTTCCACCAGTCGCCGAGGTGGCGGTAGGCCGGACTGTCGAGCCCGGCCGGCCAGCGCTGCGCAGGGTTGGGGAGGAGCGCCTCGTGCGTTCGCCGGTTGGTCATGCCCTCCACGCCGAACTCGCTGTTGAGCAGGGAGGTGCCGCGGTTGTACAGGTCGTACTGGGCGGCGAGGCCCTGGTGCTCCCACGGGCCGTGGACGTCGTGCAGGCCGTCGGGGTCGCGCTCGATCCCGTCGAGGCGGTTGTGGTACACGCGCCCGGTCGGCGAGGTCGGCAGCCACGCCCGGTCGCCGTCCAGGCGACGGACGACCTCGTGCAGCGCGGCGAGCACCGGGGAGCGCTCGTCGTCGAGCGGCCCGGCATCGTCCTGCAGCTCGTTGCCGCCGCACCACAGCACGAGCGACGGGTGGTTGCGGCGGAGCGGCACGATCTGCTCGGCCTCGCGCGCCATCAGCTCCACGAACGCCGGATCCGCCGATGGCGTGTCCTCGATGCCCGAGCTGGACTGGATGAACTCCTGCCAGACCATGATCCCGCGCCGATCGCACGCGTCATAGAAGGCCGGCGTCTCGATCAGGCCGCCGCCCCACACGCGCACGAGGTTCACGTTGGCGTGGGCGAGCAACCCGGTCAGGTGCTCGATGCGGTCCGGACGCGGCACGCCGTGGAGGACATCGTGCGGGACCCAGTTCCAGCCCTTCGTGTAGATCCGCCGGCCGTTGACGACGAACGTGTACGGGCGGGCTGCGGCGTCTCCGCCCTCGTTCGGCGCGAGCTCCACCGTCCGGAATCCGATGGGCACGCTGCGCTCGTCGGTGACCGCGTCGGCGCCCGTCGCGCGGACCACGACCCGACCCACCGGCGATGGCCCGTGGCCGTTCGGCCACCACAGTGGCGGGTCGCTGACCTCCAGCTCGAGCAGCGCCGTCTGGCGACCCCCGGCGAGCTCCAACGATTCGGCTGCCGACTCGCCGTTCAGCTGCGCCGAAAGCGCCACGCGGTCCGGCGCCGCCAGGTCGAGCTCGACCTGGATCGTGACCCGAGCGCTTCGATGGTCTGCGCTGAGTCTCGGTCGCGCCCAGGCGTCGGCGATTCGAACCTGTCCGCGGAGCTCGAGGCTGACCGGCTGCCAGATGCCCTGGTGGATCATGCGCGGGCAGAAATCCCAGCCGTAGGACATGCGGCTCTTGTGGATCCGCACGCGGCTCGTCCGGCCGGTCTGCGGCTCGGTCTCGGGCGCCGGTTCGACGACCACGGCCAGCTCGTGCTCGGCTCCCGCCCGCAACCGGTCGCCCACCTCGAATTCGAACGGCGTGAACATGCCCTCGTGCCGCCCGAGCGGCTCGCCGTCGAGGAAGACCTGGGCGCCGAAATCGACACCGTCGAAGTGCAGCCAGGCGCGTGCGCCGTCGGCCGGCGCGGCTTCCGGCAGCGAGAGCCGGCGGCGGTACAGCCAGGCACGCTCGGCGACCCATTCGATCGCGAGGCTGTTGCGCTCGACGTACGGGTGGGGGACCTCGCCCGCCCGCCACAGGTCGTGGACCACGCTGCCCGGCACGGTGGCCGGCAGCCAGCCCGGGCCGCCCCCGTCGCCACGTCGCGCGGCCCCCAATGCGCCCTCGAGGCCGAGGTAACCCTTCGTTGTCCAGTCCGGCCCGTCGAGCGGGATGGAGCGTCGCATCAGCTCGCCGCCGGCCGCTCCAGCAGGTCCGTCTCAACGACGTCGCCTGATGGATCGCGCGGGATCCGGAACGTGCGGATCTCGAACGGCCGGATGTCGAAGGCCACCTCGCGATCCCAGGCCGGCAGCTCGATGCGCGCCGGGGCCGGGCGGCCGGCCGTCTCGACCACGCGAACGACGAGATCGTCGCCGTCTTCGGCCAGCTTCACCGCGCCGGCCACGACGTTGTCCGGCTCCAGTCCGAGGTACGAGCCGGTCTGGGCAAGCGGACCGTCGTGGAAGGACTCGAGGAGCACCGTCGGGCGCTGGTTGATGACGAGGGCTTCGCGGGTGGCCGGGGCATCGGCCCAGTTGCCGCGATGCGGGAGCAGGCCCAGCGTGAAGCGCTGGATGCCCTGGTCCTGGTAGGCGTAGCGGGCGTCGGGTCGTGGAACTGCCGGCTCGTGGTGGGCGTAGATCGGGCTGCGCACGGCGGTGACGCCGATCTCGCCGTCGATCACGTCGAAGCCGTACTTCGCATCGTTCAGGAGGGCCAGGCCGAACGTCCCGGCACCGGCCAGCTGGCCGCTGGCATCGACCCAGCGCTGGCCCGGCTCCTCCTCGCCATTCGGCGGCCGTTCGACCACGCCGTACGGGATCTCGTACGCCGCGACGGCGTCCCGCAGGCCGGTGGGGAAGCGCAGCTTGAGCAGCCTCGCGTGCTCGCGCCAGTCGAGGATCACGCGGATCTCGATGGTCGGCGACCCTGCCGCCAGCACGAAGTCCTCGATCAGCTCCGAGTCGCCGAAGCGGCTCTCGACCCGCACGATCGCTCGTACCGGGCCGGACTCGACGAGGCCCACCCGCCTCACGTCGAACTCGCCGATCTCGTCGCGGTAGGCAAGCCGCCGGTGCCCCCACGTGTCTGACGTGTCATCCACGACCATCGCCCGTGGGCGGCGGGCGTCTGCGAGGTCCGCGATGTCCTGGCCGTCCTCCCGGAGAACCAGCGCGGAGATGCGACCGCTGCGGGGGTCCAGTTCGAGGCGGACCCGCTCGTTCTCGAGGAGCGTGTCGGTTGCGCGGACCGTCGTCGCGCCGACGCGCGGCGTATCGGGCACCACCCGGTACGTCCGGTAACCGAGCGCCGGCAGCTCCGCGTCCAGTGCGATCCGGCTGCGCCATGCGGACACGGTCGCGTAGGACTGGGTCGGCTGGAACGGCACGGCCGAGCCGGTTTCGTCGACCAGCCCGTCCGTGGGCTTCAGCCCGCCGAATTCGAACTCGACCACGGTCCTGACCGGCCAGACGTGCGGGTTGAAGACCATGATCGGGAACGTGCCGCGCTCCACCGGCAGGTTGGCCTGGCGGCTGATCGACTGCACCGCGAGGTTGTGTGCCCGCCCGGCGATCGAGGTCGCCTCGCCCAGCTGGTCGCGGGCGTCGTCGTAGGCCGGTTCGATCGCCGTCCCGCCCAGGGTGTCGTGGAACTGGTTGAAGAGGACCTGCTTCCAGGCGTTCGTCAGTTCCTCGCGCGGATAGGCGAGCCCGACGACCCGCTCCGCGACAGCGGCCCACGCCTCGGCCGGGGCCAGGATGTTCTCCGCGCGCCGGTTCCAGCGCTTGATCCCCGAGTGTGCCGAGTAGCAGCCGACGGCGTGGTGCTGCAGCTCCTCACTGACCAGCGGCAGCTCGGCTCCGGAGGAGCGCACCGCGTCGAAGAAGCGGGCCGGCGTGCTGTGCCGCAGCCGTGGCATCGCACCCGCACCGTCGAGGCGGCGGATGCTGTCGAGGTTTTCGCGCGTGGGACCGCCGCCGTGGTTGCCGACCCCGTAGAAGGCCATCATCTCGGACCATCGTTCGGGCAGCTGGGCGATCGACTTGTCGAGGTGGTAGCCGAGGTCCTCGCGCGGAGCGCAGTACTCGTGGGGCAGGCGGAACGCCAGGACCCGCGTGCCGTCCGGGGACTCCCACCAGAAGATCGGCCCGGGCAGGCGCATCTCGTGCGGCCCGGGACGCATGAACACGTAGCTGTCCATGCCGCTCTTGGCCAGGATCTGGGGCAGCATCGCGTGGTGCCCGAACGGGTCCACGTTGTAGCCCACCGTGGCGATCCTCCCGAAGCGCGACTGGAAATAGCCCTGCCCGATCAGCGCGTGGCGGACGAACGACTCGCCGCCGGGAAGGTTGCAGTCGGGCTCGACCCACCACCCCCCGACCAGTTCCCAGCGTCCTTCGGCGACCCGCTCCCGGATCTCCTCGAACATCTCGGGGTCGATCTCCTCGACCCATTCGTAGTACGCCGCCGAATCGCACGTGAAGATGAACTCCGGGTACTCATTCATACGGTCGAGCGCCGAGCGGAACGTGGCCCGAACCTCCTGGTAGCCCTCGGGCCACTGCCACAGCCAGACCGGATCGATGTGCGAGTTGCCGATGAGGTGGAGGACGCGCTCCGTCGCTGCCATCAGTCTCCGGTTCCCCGCTGCGAGGCCTCGCCGGCCGCCCACGCATCGACCCCCTCGCTCAGCGCATGGAGCAGCAGGAGGTGCATCTCCTGGACGCGCGCGGTCGTCGCGGACGGCACGATCAGCGCGAAGTCCGCGTGTGCGGCAGCCGGTCCGCCGCCTTCCGTCCCGCCGCCAAAGAGCACCGTCGTGGCCCCGGCGCGGCGAGCCGCCGCGAGCCCGCGGACGACATTCTCGGAGCGGCCGCTGGTCGTGAAGCCCGCGACAACGTCACCGGCGCGGGCGAGCGCTTCGACCTGGCGCGCAAAGACATCCTCGTATGCATAGTCGTTCGCAATGCAGGTCACCACCGACGGATCGACGCTCAGTGCGACGGCCGGCAGCGGTCGACGATCGCGCTTGTAGCGCCCGATGAGCTCGGCGGCCAGATGCTGTGCGTCGGCCGCCGAGCCGCCGTTGCCGAAGGTGTACAGGCGGCCGCCAGCCTCGAAGGCGGCGCACAGCCGTTGCGTGACGTCGCTCAGCACCGGCAACAGGGCATTGATCGCGTCGGTGACCACCCGGTGCTCGGCGATCTGATCGCGTGCTGCCTCAGGCATGCGGCTCCGCGATTGCGCGCTGTCCGAGCGGCAGCCGTTCGAAGGCGACCGTCGCCGCGCTGACGACCCCGAGCTCCTCGCCAAGCCCAGCCAAGATGACGTCGGCGGCGTTCCGGGCGGGGGCCATCGCCTGGCGCAGGCTCGCTTCCCGCACCGGAGCGAGCAGCTGGTCGCCGGAACGCGTCACCCCGCCGCCGAGCACCACGAGCTCGGGGTTGAAGATGTCCAGGATGTTGGCGACTGCCGAGCCGAGCATGGCCGTCGTCTCGTCCCAGACCTCGCGGGCGAGCGGATCGCCCGCGGCTGCCGCCTCGGCCACGTCCCGGGCCGTGATGTCGGGCAGCGCGGCCAGCGAGGACCGGCGGCCGCCTTCAGCGAGGCGTTCCCTGGCCCGCGCGGCGATCTGCGGTCCGGACGCGTACGCCTCGAGGCAGCCCCGACGGCCGCAGCCGCATTGGCGGCCCTCGTAGTCGATCGTGAGGTGGCCCAGCTCCCCGGCATTGCCGGCCGCACCGCGATACACCCGTCCGTCCAGGATCAGGCCGCCGCCCACTCCCGTGGAAATGGTCAGGTACACGAGGTGCCGAACGGCACGCTCGCGGCCCGCGCCGAACCACCACTCGGCGATGGCGCAGGCGGTGGCGTCGTTGTCGACCACGGTCGGACGCCGGAGCGCCGCCTCGACCGTGGCAACGAGCGGCACGTCGTCCCAGCCCGGGAGCCCAGGTGGTGACTGGATGATCCCGCGGAACGGGTCGAGCGGGCCACCGCACGCGATCCCGACCGCCCGGATTCGCTCCCATGGCACGCCTGCCGTGGCGACCGCGGACCGGCCCAGCTCGAGATGCCGCTCGATCATCGCATCGGGGCCTTCCTCGACGCGGCTGGGAGCGACCTCCATCGACAGCGTCCGGCCGTCGCCGGCGACGACGCCGGCTGCCAGCTTGGTCCCACCGACGTCCAGGCCAAGGACGAAGTCGTCTGCCGCGCCGCCCTCCACGCCCGGCATCAGCGCCGCATCAGCCCTTCGAGCCGGTGGTCGCGATCCCCTCGATGAAGTAGCGCTGCGCGACGAAGAAGACCAGGATCATCGGCAGCGTGATGATGACGCTTGCCGCCATGACCAGGTGGAACTCGCCCTGCCCGCCAACCTGCGGGTTGTAGATCTTGACGAGGTACTGGAGACCCTGCGGCAGCGTGAACAGGGCCAGGTCGCGCAGGAAGATCAGCGGCCGCATCAGGTCCGTCCACGCCGCCCGCAATTCGAAGATGAACACCACGATGAGGGCTGCGCGCGTGAGCGGCAGCGCGATGCTCCAGAACATCCGCGGATAGCTCGCGCCATCGACCCGGGCGGCTTCGAACGTCTCGCGAGGCAAGCCCAGGAAGAACTGGCGGAGCAGGAAGATGTAGAACGCCGATCCGAACAGGTTACCGGCCCACAGCGGGGCGAACGTCGGCGAGTTGACCTGCCCCAGCGCGTTCCAGATGAGGAAGTTCGGAATCATCATGACCGCCCCGGGCAGCATCATGCTGGCAAGCACGAGCCAGAACAGCACGTTGCGGCCGGGGAATCGGAAGTACGCGAAGCCGAACGCGACGAGCGCCGAGCTGATCGTGACGGTCGTCGCCGCGAGCAGGCTCACCAACGCGCTGTTGATGAACCAGTTTGCGAGCGGGACGACCTCGAAGATCCGGGCGTAGTTCTCGAAGTGAAGCGGGAGCGGGAAGAGTTCGGTATTGAAGACCGTCTGGCGAGTCTTGAGCGACGCGCTGACCAGCCAGACGAACGGGAAGACGAAGATCAGCGTCGCCCCGAAGAGGGCGGCGAAGTACAGGATTCGACGGAGGATCGTCCCCGGCGACCGGGTCTCGGCCGCGGGAGCGGCAGCGGCCCGCGCCGGCGCTGCGGTGGTGAGGGAGGCGGGCGGGGGAGCGCCGCCGGTCTGCGCGGTCACGTGTCGTCACCCGCGTAGTACACGAACCGCCGGCTTCCCCACAGCTGGAAGGCCGTGATGATCATGATGATCACGAACAGCAGCCAGGCCATCGCCGAGGCATAGCCCATGTCGAGGTCCTGGAACGCCTTCTGGAACAGGTAGATCGTGAAGAACAGCGCCGAGTCCTGGGCTGGCCCGCTGCGGGCGGTGAAGAACATCGTGAAGACTTCGGCGAAGATCTGAAGGGACGCGATCGTGTTCACGATCAGCGTGAAGAAGATGGCGCCACTGATGAACGGCAGCGTGATGTGGCGGAACCGCTTCCAGGTGCCGGCGCCGTCGATGGTGGCCGCCTCGTAGAGCTCGAGCGGGACGTTGCGCATCGCGGCGAAGTAGATGATCACGGTGCTGCCGAGCGTCCACAGCGACATGATCACGATGCCCGGCTTGACCCACGTCGGATCCGTCAGCCAGTTCGGGCCGTCGATGCCGAAGATCCCGAGGACCCGGTTCAGCAGGCCGCCGCCCGACAAGAGCAGCAGGAACAGCGTGCCGATTGCGACCGCAGGCGTCAGGTTGGGCAGGTAGAAGGCGGTCCGGAAGGCGCCCGCCGCCCGTCCGATCCGGACGAGGAGCGAGGCAAGGAATAGCGAGATGATGATCAACAACGGGACGTGGAGCAGCGCGTAGAACAGCGTGTTGCCGAGGGACAGCGGGATCCGCCGGTCGCGCATGAGCTGCTCGTAGTTGTCGAAACCCACCAGCTCCGGGGCGCGGATGACGTTGTAGTCGGTGAACGACAGGTAAAGGCTGGCGAGCATCGGCCCGGCCGTGAAGATGATGAACCCGATGATCCACGGCAGCAGGAAGATGAAGGCCCAGCGCGTCTGCTCCGACACGCGCCACCGCCTTCGGTTGGGGGCGGTGGCGCTTGCTGCAGTCATCGAACCGATACTCGCTCAGGCAGACCGGCCTACTGGGCCGAGTCGATGGCGTCCTGGGCTTCCTGGTCGGCCTGGGTGAGGGCCTGGGTCGGGTCGGCGCCCTCGTTGACGACCGCGTTCACGGCCCCCTGCCAGATCCGCTGGAACTCCTCCGCGGCCGGGACCGGCGGGAGCGAGAAGGCCAGATCGGCGGTCTCCTGGACGAGCTGGACGCCCGGGAAGTAGGCACCGGCGCTCTGCTCGGTGACGAGCTCTCCGAAGATCCGGTCGTCGGCGAGGGTGTTGCCGGTGTACACGCCGGTGAACGCTTCGCCGTCGGCGGCGCGCTTGTCGGCACGAACCTTGGCTGCCGCGAACCAGGTATCAGGCAGGGTCACGACGCGCATGAACTCGCACGCCGCGTCCTTGTTGTCGGCGGAGGCCGGGATGACCCAGGTCGAACCGCCCGAGAAGCTGATGTTGTTGCCCTGCCGATCCTTGAACGGCTGGAACGAGATGGACTCGTCGGGTGTGTTGTTGGCAAGGACGTTGAGGTACCACTGCTCCATCGGCATGGCGCCGAGGGTGTCGGCCTTGAACTGGTTGTCCGGGCCGAAGAAGTCGACTCCTCCGGGGCCGTTGGTCTTGAAGTCATTGAACGCGGGCCCCGAGCCGTGGGCGGCGATCAACGAGTTGGCGAAGGTGAGCGCCTCGATGACCTTCGGGTCCTCGAGCTGTGACGTCTTGCCATCGGCCGAGATGATGTCGGCGCCGTTGGCCTTGGCCCACAGCGGCAGGAACTCCGGCAGCTTCGGATCGAAGCCGATGCGGGTCGGCCTGTCGCCCTCCTTCTGGAGGAGCTGCTCGTTGACCTGGGCCAGCTTGTCCCAGTCGCTGGTGTCGATGTCGGCCGAGGTCAGGCCGGCGTCCTCGACCACCGAATCGTTCACGAGGATGATCCGGCTGTCGTAGAACTCGGGGATGCCGTACACGGAGCCGTCGACGGTGACGCCGTCCACGGCGGGCTGCCGGTACTGGCTCATGTCGATGCCCATGTTGCTGATGCACTGATCGAGCGGCTCGAGCGCGCCTTCGGCGACGTACGTGCCGATGATCGCGCGGTCCATGCGCACGACATCCGCCGGGTTGCCGGCCGCGACGGACGTCAGGAATGCCTGCGCGTCGAAATCGGACTCGGTGAAATCGAGCGTGACATCGGGGTACTGCTCGGCGAAGACGTTGTAGCGGGTGTAGGCGATCTCGTCCGCGGCGCCTTCACCGCTGGGCTCGCATGGCGCCGGCTCGCAGCCGTAGCGGGCCAGGACCTGGAGATCGCCGCTGATGTTCGCGCCGCCGGCGCCCGGGCTGCCCGCAGGCGCGGAGCCCCCAGGCGACGCTGCAGGCGCGCTTCCGCCGGGAGCCGGTGCCGACGCGGCAGGCGTTCCCTCGGAAGTCGAACAGGCGGCAACGACCAGCGACAGCACCAGGGCCATCGCAAGGCCGAGTGGACGGCGAGTGAGCATCGGTTGTCCTCCACGGGCACGGGATCGCCGTGCCGATGCTCGACGGCGGCGGGGTCGCGGCCATACCGCGGTGCTCGGGGAGCCGTCGGGCAGTTCAGCCGACCCCGGCCGATGGGGTCCGAGCAGGAGTCTCGTGCGGGAGGTCGCTGTTCTTTCCGAACAGTCCCCCGTGACCTGTTGCGGATGCGTCACAACGCCCGGTGGACTCGGCCCCCACCGGTGGTCTCGATCGCATGTGGAATCGATCCCACATCGAGCCTAGGTCGTCCCGTGGCGCGGTGTCAATAACGGTTCCTCGGCCGCGATGAGTCTCGCCGCGTCCGGCGGTCGTATTGTCGAAGCC
>DASTYU010000066.1:0-3884 GCA_035764655.1 Candidatus Limnocylindrales bacterium | reverse complement strand
GGACGCATGAGCACGGTCTTCATCCCGACCGTGCTTCGCCCGAACGTCGGCGGAGCCAAGTCCCTCGACCTCGGCGGAGACACGATCCGTGGCGTCGTGGATGAGCTGGTGACGCGCCACCCGGCCTTGAAGCCGCAGCTGCTGACCGACGACGGCGACCTCAACCGGTTCGTCAACGTGTACGTCAACGGCCAGGACGTCCGCTACCTGCAGGGTCTCGACACGCCGGTCGCGCCCGCCGACGAGGTGCGCCTCCTGCCCGCGATGGCCGGGGGATGAGCGTGGCCCTCCCGAAGGAGATCCGGCGTCCGGCCCTGCGCCCGGCCGAGCGCGACGTCGAGCACGACCATGCACACGCGCACGCCCACGAGAGCCTGGCGCGGCACGGCGGCCGGTATGCCGACGTCCTCGATGCGATCGGCCACACGCCGCTCGTCGAGGTCCCACGGATGTCGCCGAACCCGGACGTGAGGATCCTGGTCAAGCTCGAGATGGTCAACCCGACCGGCTCGGTCAAGGACCGCGTCGCGAAGTACCTCATCGAGGACCTCGAGGAGCGCGGCCTGCTGCACGAGGACTCGATCATCCTCGAGCCGACGTCCGGGAACACCGGGATCGCGCTCGCGATGATCGGCCGCCGCAAGGGCTATCGCGTTGCCCTCGTCATGCCCGACAACGTCACCAACGAGCGGCGCCAGATGGCGGCGCTGTTCGGCGCCGAGGTCATCGACTCCCCGGGTCACCTGGGCTCCAACGGCGCGATCGAGCTCGCCAAGCACCTCGTCGCCAAGGACGAGCGGTTCGTGATGCCGTACCAGTACGGCAACCCGGCCAACACCCGCGCTCATTACGAGACCACGGGACCGGAAATCCTGGCCGACTGCCCCGAGATCGACGTGTTCGTCGCCGGGATGGGCACATCCGGGACGCTGATGGGCGTGTCCCAGTTCCTGCGAGAGCGCAAGCCGGGCATCCGCGTCGTTGCGGCCGAGCCACTGCCCGGGGAGCAGGTCCAGGGACTGCGCTCCCTCGAAGAGGGGTTCATCCCGGAGATCTTCGAGCCGGGCCTGATCGACGCGAAATACCTGGTGTCGAACCGCGATTCGATCGCCGCGCTGCGCGACCTCGTCTTCAAGGAAGGCATCTTCGGCGGTCCGTCCTGCGGTGCCGTGCTGGTCGCCGCTGCCCGCGAGGCGAAGTCGATGACGTCCGGCACGATCGTCGCGTTGCTGCCCGACGGCGGTTGGAAGTACCTCTCGGCGGGCACGTTCTCGGCGAACCTCGACGAGATGGAGGAGGCGCTCGAGGGCGGCGTCAACTGGTGGTGAGCGCGGGCCCGCATCCGGGTCCGCTGTCCGTCGTGCTGCCGGGCAGCATGCGCTCCGCGATGGTCGACCACGCCCGGGCGGAGTACCCGAACGAGATGTGCGGCGTGGTGGTGGGCGATGCCTACGCTGCCGACGGCGGCCGCGCCCTGCGCTGGGAGCCCGCTCGCAACGCCGAGGCCTCGCCGATGCGCTACGCGGTCCATCCGGAGGATCTGCTGCGCCTCACGATCGAGACCGACGACGCGGGCGAGGTGTTCTGGGCAATCGCGCATTCGCACGTGCGCTCCCCCGCGGTCCCCTCACCGACGGACGTGGGCGTCGCGCAGTATCCCGACGCGCTGTACATCCTCGTCTCGCTCAGCGACGACGACGTGCGGGCGTGGAGGATCGTGGACGGCGCGATCCACGAGGTGGCGATCAACGGGTGAGTTCGCGGTCCCGTATCCTGCGCCACGAGGAGGGAGCCCTTGGACGAGAACATCTACAGGCTGATCGTGTACATCCACGTCCTGGCGGCCATCGCCTGGGTCGGCGGGGCGTTCGCCATCAACCTGCTCGGGACGCGCGTCGCTCGGTCGTCGGATCCGGACGAACTGCCGAAGCTCGGACACCAGATCGAATGGTTCGGGCTGCGCTATTTCCTGCCCATTTCCATCACCACCTTCGTCGCGGGCTTCATCCTCGTTACTCAGCGCTGGAGCTTCAGCGAGCTCTGGATCTCGCTGGCAATGCTGCTGTGGCTCGTGTCGGCCCTTCTCGGCGCGCTGTACATCGGTCCGCGCTCGAAGAAGGTCGCGGAGATGTTCGAGACGCTGGGGCACACGTCGTCCGAGGCCAGAAGCGCATCGGCCCGGCTCTTCATGGTGGCCCGGATCGACCTGCTGATCTTCCTGGTGATCGTCGGCTTGATGGTCTGGAAACCAGGCGGACCGAGCGGGACGTGACCTCCGCGCAAGGCGGGCATTGACCGGCCGTCGCTTGACCGCCGCCTCGCTCGTTGCCGGTATCGCCGTCCTCGTGATCGGGGTCCTGGCCGGCTGGAACGAGGCGTTCCTCGAGGCGGTCGTCTCGCCGCCGCTGATCGTGCGCGCGTTCCTGATCGCGCTGTGCGCGGTGGGTGGGGTGACGCTGCTCGCTGCCGCCGCTGCTCGAATCGGGGCGGCCGGGACTCGCGAGCACCCCGATCGGGATCTGCCCGGCATGATCCGCGGCGTCCGGCTGGTGTTCCTCGCGGTGGCGGCCTTCGCGGCCGCAGCTGGCTGGCTGCTGGCCCATCCACTGCCATTGGTCGTCGCGGCCGTGATTGCCGCGATCGATGTGATCGAGACGTCGTTCCTGCTGCTCGTCGTCACCGTCCGCGGTGGCCACGAACGGGGCTGATCAGCCGAGGGCGGCTACCAGCTCGTCCCAGGTGGGCAGCCCGGCCTGGGCGCCCGGCGCCGTTGTCGACAACGCGGCCGCGACATTCGCCGCCCTGAGCGATTCGGCGACGTCCGCGCCTGAAGCGTGCAGGAGTGCGAAGCAGGCGACGAAGGCGTCCCCGGCACCCGTCGTGTCGACCGGCAAGATGGGATGGGGGGGCGCCCGGTGGACCACACCCGTGTTCTCGACCGCGAGTGAGCCCTGCGCGCCGAGCGTCACCACGACGACATTCGGGCCACGTTCCACGAGGCCGAATGCGGCTTCCTCCGGGTCGTGCCGGACCTCGGATAGCGTCGCCGCCTCGAGCTCGTTGACGATGAGCACATCGGTGAGCCGGAACAAGCCGTCCGGCACGGGGCGGGCGGGCGCGCCGTTCAGGACGCGAAGCGTGCGGCTCGAGCCGGCGATCCCGAACGCCGCGAGGACGCTGTCGATCGGGATCTCGAGTTGGGCCACGACCACCTCCGCCGCCTGGATCCGCCAGCCCTCGTCCCGCACGACGACCGGGGTGCACGACTCGTTGGCGCCGGCCGTGACAACGATCGTGTTCTCGCCCCGAGCGTCCACGGTGATCGCGGCAAGACCGGTCGGCTGATCGGGGATGCGGCGCAGCCCGCCGTGTTCCACGCCGTCCGCGGCGATCGTCGCAGTTGCGGTCCGACCATCGTCATCCTCGCCGACCGCACCGACGAGGGTCACCGCCGCGCCGAGCCGCGACAGGGCGACCGCCTGGTTCGCGCCCTTGCCGCCGACCGCCCGCCTGGTGCCGCGGCCGAGCACCGTCTCGCCGGGGCCGGGCAGCTCGTCGACCACCAGGAACAGATCGACATTGACGCTGCCGACGACACATGCCCGGATGGTTCGGCGGGGAAGGGCGGGTGGGGTCACGCGGGGATCATCACAGATCGGTGCGCTTGGTCGATACCAAACGGCAATCGGAACGTGACGTTCGGGTGCTGGTTCCGCGGCGCGCCGCGGCCGACCATGCCGCCGTTGCCCGTCTCGCGCGGGCCCGATGGCGAGCGTCGTGCAGTTGTGGCACGCCATCGGTCCACCTGCGCGGGACGGGCCGCCACGTGTCAGGCGATCAGCGTTCTCGTGGCCTCCGCAATCACCAGGTCTTCGCGCGCCGTA
>DASTYU010000065.1:0-7942 GCA_035764655.1 Candidatus Limnocylindrales bacterium | reverse complement strand
CGTGCCGCGCGCAACGTCGGCGGCGAGGTCGTGATGTACGCCGACACCGTGACCGAGTCGATGCAGGTGGCGATCGACGAGACCGACCGCCGGCGCGCGGTCCAGGAGGCCTACAACAAGGAGCACGGCATCGAGCCCACGACGATCGTCAAGGAGATCCACGACCTCAACATGCGCCTGCATTCGGTCGCCGAGGGGACGATCGTGTACAGCTCGGAGCGTGGCGGCACAGACCTGAGCGAGGCCGATCGGTCGGAGGTCGAAAAGGTCGTCGCGCGGATGGAGGCCGAGATGCGCGCCGCTGCGAAGCAGCTCGAGTTCGAGCGGGCGGCGGCGTTGCGCGACGAGATCCAGCAGGTGCGCCTGCGGGTGCTGGAACAGGACGCATCCGTCGCCGTGGGACGGGCGGCTGAGCGCGCCGCCGCGAGCTCGGGCGGAGGATTGCTGGCCGCAGCCGAACGCGCCCGGGGCCGGCGCGCGGAGGAGGCTCGTGCCGCGGCTCCGGCGATGGAGGTCACCAGCGTCGCGGTCCTGCCGGCAGAAGAGGAGCCGGCGGCCACCCTCGACGGCGATCCGACGGGCGACGAGGGGACCGTGTCTGAATGGCTGCCCGGGATCCGCGACGAGCACGAGGATGAGGGCGGCTGGCAGGCACGCTGGCTGGATCGCCAGACCTGGGACCACACGGTCACGCCGAACGTCATTCGCCGAACCGGTTCGCGTCCGCCCCGCCCGGGTCGCCGGCGCCGGTGAGCGGGGAGGAGGACACCCGCAGGCCCTGGACGCGCCGCACGAAGCTCGTCTGCACGCTCGGCCCGGCGACCGCCGACCGGGTCCACGAGCTCGTCGAAACCGGGATGGACGTCGCGCGGCTCAACTTCTCGCACGGCGACCCGCCATTCCTCGGCGCGGCAGCCGCGAGCGTTCGCGACGCGGGACGGTCTGCAGGCCGACCGGTCGCCCTGCTCGGCGACCTGTCCGGACCGAAGATCCGCCTGGGCCAGCTCGGGGACGGCTCCGTTGCGCTGGAGCCGGGATCACCCTTCGAGCTGCGACCGGACGGCGGGGGCCAGGGGACGGGCGACGCAACTGGCGCCGGGGTGACGTATCGCGACCTGGCGACCGACATCCAGGTCGGCGACCGCGTGCTGCTCGCCGACGGGGCGGTCGAGTTGCGCGTGGTCGGCGCGGGCGAGACGGTCCGCACCGAGGTGATCCGTGGCGGCACGATCCGCTCACGGGCAGGGGTCAGCATCCCGTCCGAGCGGCTGTCCGTCCCCGCGCTCACCGACAAGGACCGCGCCGATGTGCCGCGGGCCGTTGGTCTCGGCGTCGACTACATCGCGCAGTCATTCGTTCGAAGCGCCGCGGATGTCGCGTCGTTGCGCACCGTGCTCGGTGACGCCGCCGTCGGCATCGTGGCCAAGATCGAAACGCGCCCCGCCGTTGATGACTTCGACGCGATCCTCGAGGTCGTCGACGCCGTGATGATCGCGCGCGGCGACCTCGGCGTGGAACTGCCGTACGAGGAGGTGCCGATCATCCAGAAGCAGCTCGTCCGTCGGGCACTCGATCGCGGCATCCCGACGATCGTGGCCACGCAGATGCTCGAGTCGATGGTCGAGGCGCCGCGGCCGACTCGCGCGGAGGCGAGCGACGTGGCGAACGCGGTCTTCGATGGCGCCGACGCGATCATGCTGTCGGGAGAGACCGCGATCGGCAGGTTCCCGATCCTTGCCGCCGAAGCGGCCATCCGCATCGCGCGCCTGTGCGAAGAGAAGGGCGCCGCCCACATGGCGCCCGGGGCGCGCGACCTGCCCGGGACGGATGTCGGCGCCCTGACCCATGCCGCCGTCGCGCTCGCCCGTGCCGAGGACGACGTCGCCGCGATCGCCTGCTACACGCGCACCGGCTGGACCGCCCGCACACTGGCGGCACTCCGCCCGCCGGTCCCGGTGCTTGCCTTCACTCCGGACGAGCGGGTCGTGACCCAGCTGGCGCTCGTGCACGGTGTGCGCGCCCGGTCGTGCGCTGACGCCGATGTCGGGGCCGGTGGGCTCAGCCTGCTCGCGCGCCTCCTCCCGAGCGATCCAGCCGTGCCGGCCGGAGCGGTCATCGTCCTCGTCGCCTCGACGGCTCAGCCCGACACCGGACCGAACGCCATCGAGATGTACCGCGTGCCTGGGGCTCCCTAGACTCTCCGGTGTGACCTCGCCCGTCACCGATCACGTCCCGGCCATCCGCGTGGATCGACTGCTCCTGGTGGGCCTTGCCTGTGGGCTGCTTGCCGTGGCGACTGCAGTCGCCATGGCGTGGGCGGTTCGGCCGTTCACCACCGGGTCCGTGGGCCCGGATGCTGCGGCTCCCGTCATCCATTTCGAGCATCTCCTGAACCGGGACCCGATTCGCGAAGGTCTCACGCAGACCGCCAAGCCGTTGCTGACCGTGCTGTACGGACCGCTCCACGCGATCGCGGGCTGGCGGGGCGTAGCGTTGGCCGCAGTCGGGGCCGCGGCCCTGTGCGTCGCCCTGGGCAGCCTTCTCGCCTTCCGTGCCGCGGGTCCGATTGCCGCCGGGTTCGTTGCCGTCGCCTTTCTCACGTCACCGGTCATGCTTCGGGATGTGGTCCTGGCGTACGCAGCGCCGTGGGCTGCCCTTGCCCTCATCGGGGCCGGGCTCGCGGTCATGCTCCGCCCGCGTCGCTGGGGCACCGCGGGCGTCTTGCTTGCTCTCGCCGCACTGGCCCGGCCGGAAGCCCTTGCGGTCAGCGGCGTCGCGTGCGGAGCCGTCGTGGTCGCCGAAACGGTCGCGCGACTGCGCGGTGGCCCGCCACCGCCACGTCGCGCGTATCTCGTGTTCGTCGGTCTGGTCGCGATCCCGGTCTTCCTGGTCCACGACGCAATCGTCATGGGCGATCCCACGTTCTGGTTGGAGACGGCCCAACGGAACTCCGCCGTGGCGGGGACGACCAGGGGACTGCGTGAGGTCACCGTCCTCGTCGCCCAGCACCTCGCGACCTACGCGCTGATCCTCGTCCTTGCGAGCCTCGGGGCGCTTTTCCTCGCGCTTCGCGGCGAGTGGCCGCTCTTCGTCGGGGTGCTCGGCGCGACCGCCGGGATCGCGCTGTTCTTCCTGGTGGTCGGTGCGCGCGGGACGTCGGTCCCGACCCGCTATTTCGGGCTGATGGACCTGGGATTTCTGTTTGCCGCCGGGATCGGGCTGGCGGCGCTCGACGTGCCGCTCCTCCGCCGTGCGTTCCGGACGCTGCGAACGAGGTTTCCGATCGCGCACGTCCTGGTGCCCCTTGCCGCGGGCGCCTTCCTGGCGGCCATCGTGGCACCGAACTGGCTGCTCAATCGCAACAACTTCGGCAACGCCCGCGAGCAGGTAGCGCTGCAGGAGAACCAGGCGGTCGCCATGGAGGTGATCCGGGATTCGATCGCGACCAGCCCCGGGGGCCGGGTACGCGTCTACGTCCCGCCGCGGCTGCGAGCCCAGACCATCGTCGACCTCGGCCTGCCGCTGTCCGATGTCGTCCGAGGCCTGCCCAGGTACGTCGACCCGGCGTCATGGCAGCTCGAGCCCGGCACGATCCTGTATCACGATCGCGCTGACGACATTCCCTCGCCCGCGTGGGCGACCGTCGAGATCGACGAGCCGCGCGAGGTGGGCGGCGTGCGGCTGGTTCCGCTGATCGCCGACGAGGAGCGCGGCATGTGGGTCCTCCAGGTCGAACCGACCTGATCAGAACAACTGTTCGAAACATCGTTCGGCCCGTATACTGACACCGACATGCCCCAGGACCAGCTCGTCGTTCGCGGTGCCCGCGAACACAACCTCAAGGACGTGACCGTCGCGTTCCCGCGCGACCGGCTCGTGGTCATCACCGGCCTCTCCGGGTCCGGCAAGTCGAGCCTCGCGTTCGACACGATCTACGCGGAGGGCCAGCGGCGCTACGTCGAGAGCCTGAGCGCCTACGCCCGCCAGTTCCTGGGCCAGATGGAGAAGCCGGACGTCGACCAGATCGACGGGCTGTCGCCGGCGATCTCGATCGACCAGAAGGGCGCCTCGCGCAACCCCCGCTCGACCGTCGGCACCGTCACCGAGATCTACGACTACCTGCGCCTGCTCTTCGCGCGCGTCGGCGTGCCGCACTGCCCCAACGGCCACGCCATCGAGCGCCAGTCGGTCCAGCAGATCGTCGACCAGGTGCTGGCCCTGCCGGAGGGAACGCGGCTGCTCGTCCTCGGGCCGCTCATCAAGGACCGCAAGACCGAGGGCGACCGCGTCTTCGAGGCCGCCCGGCGGCAAGGCTTCGTGCGTGTCCGCGTTGACGGGGAGATGTACGACCTGTCGGACGCCCCAACGCTCGACCGCTACAAGCGCCACACGATCGAGGTCATCGTCGACCGCTACGTCGTTCGCCATGCCGAGGCACCGGAGGGCGCGAAGCGGGCGGCCGATGGGCGGCCCATCGACCCCGCAAGCGGCGAGCCGATGCCCGATCCCGACGCGTCACGCCTGGCCGATTCGATCGAGACCGCCCTGCGCCTGGGCGAGGGCCTCGTGCTCATCGCGCCCGCGCCGCGCGAGGGCGAGCCGCCGGACTTCGAGGAGCGCCGCTACAGCGAGAAGTACTCGTGCCCGTACGACGGGTTCACGATGGAGGAGCTGGAACCGCGGAGCTTCTCCTTCAACTCGCCGCATGGCGCCTGCCCGAGCTGCACCGGTCTCGGCACGCAGCTCGTGATCGACCCGGACCTCGTCATCCCGGACACGTCGAAGAGCATTGCGGAAGGCGCGCTCGTGCCGTGGGCCAAGATGCCCACCGACGCGTCGTGGCGCCTCAAGATCCTCGAGGCAATCTGCGCGAGCCATGGCTGGAACTTCCGGGCGCCGATCCGCGAACTGTCACCTGAGGCGCTCAAGTACCTGCTGTACGCCGACAAGGACGAGAAGGTCGTCGTCCGCTACCGCCATGAGCGCGGCGAGAACACCTACAAGGCGACGTTCGAGGGCGTCATCACCAATCTCGAGCGGCGCTTCCGGGAGACCGACTCGGACTACGTGAAGACCGAGCTCGAGAAGTACATGGTCAGCAAGCCGTGCCCCACGTGTGGTGGCAAGCGGCTGCGCCCGGAGATCCTGTCGGTCACCATCGGCGAGCGAAACGTCTGGGACATCGCGACGATGTCGATCACCGACGCCCTTCGCTGGAC
This sequence comes from Candidatus Limnocylindrales bacterium, assembly GCA_035764655.1. GTDB lineage: Bacteria > Chloroflexota > Limnocylindria > Limnocylindrales > CSP1-4 > DASTYU01. The sequence continues at coordinate 2,723 of DASTYU010000065.1, read as the reverse complement.
GCAGGCGCTCGAGGACACGCTGAGTGAGCGTGATCGGACGATCGCCTACCAGGTCCGCAAGGAGATCGTCGCGCGGCTCGGGTTCCTCGTCGACGTCGGGCTCGACTACCTGACCCTCGACCGGACCAGCGTCTCGCTGTCCGGCGGCGAGGCCCAGCGCATCCGGCTCGCGACGCAGATCGGGACGACGCTGATGGGCGTCCTGTACATCCTCGACGAGCCGTCGATCGGCCTCCACCAGCGTGACAACGCGAAGCTCATCGCGACCCTCACGCGCCTGCGCGACCTGGGCAACACGGTCCTCGTCGTCGAGCACGACGAAGAGACCATCCGGACCGCCGACTGGGTGATCGACATCGGGCCGGGAGCCGGGGAGCACGGCGGCGAGATCATCGCCAACGGCTCGCTGGAAGCGGTGCTGTCGGAGCCACGCTCGATCACCGGGGCGTATCTCCGTGGCGAACGTGCAGTGCCCATCCCCAAGCATCGCCGGCGCGGCAACGGCAAGGCGCTCGAGGTGCGTGGGGCCCGGGAGCACAACCTCAAGAAGGTCAACCTGCGGATCCCGCTCGCGACGTTCATGGCCGTGACGGGTGTGTCGGGGAGCGGCAAGAGCACCCTCGTGACGGACGTGCTCTACCGTGCGCTCGCGCGCGAGCTCAACGGGTCACGCGAGCCCGTCGGAGCGCACGACCGATTGGAGGGCGCGCAGCACATCGACAAGATCATCGAGATCGACCAGAGCCCGATCGGGCGAACCCCGCGCTCCAACCCGGCCACCTATACCGGGCTGTTCGGGCATATCCGCGAGCTGTTCGCCGGCGTGCCCGAAGCGCGCGTCCGCGGCTACACCCCGGGTCGCTTCAGCTTCAACGTCAAGGGCGGCCGCTGCGAGCACTGCAAGGGCGACGGCATCCTCAAGATCGAGATGCAGTTCCTGCCCGACGTCTACGTGACCTGCGAGGTGTGCAAGGGCAAGCGTTACAACCGCGAGGCGCTCGAGATCCACTACAAGGGCCATTCGATCGCCGACGTGCTGGAGATGACGATCGAGGAGGCGCTCGGCTTCTTCGCGGCCGTGCCCAAGGTCGCGGCCAAGCTCCAGACGCTGTACGACGTCGGGCTCGGCTATGTCCACCTCGGCCAGCCGGCCACGACCCTGTCCGGGGGCGAGGCGCAGCGGGTGAAGCTCGCAACCGAGCTGTCGCGGCGGGCGACCGGGCGCACGCTGTACGTCCTCGACGAGCCGACCACGGGCCTCCACTTCGCCGACGTCGAGAAGCTGCTCCAGGTGCTCCACCGGCTGGTCGACACCGGCAATACGGTCCTCGTGATCGAGCACAACCTGGACGTCATCAAGACGGCGGACTGGATCGTCGACCTGGGTCCCGAGGGTGGCGATCGGGGCGGCCGGATCATCGCCGAGGGCACCCCGGAACGGATCGCCGGGGCGACCGGCTCGGCGACCGGGGAGTACCTCGCCCGCGTCCTGCGTGGCGAACCGCTCGTGCCCCTCAGCGACGTCTCGTTCGCCGAGGAAGCCGGGCGCAGCAACGGTCGCGGCCGCAATGGGCGTGGGCCTGCCGTGGCCCGGGCCGAGCCGATCGCGGTGCCCCGCAAACGGGCCGCCGCGCGGCGCTAACCGCCCGATCACGGGGCGTACCATTCGCCAATGCCCGAGATCGACTTTGCGTTCCTTGCCGATGCCGCCGAAACCCTGCCCGGCCAGAAGTTCCACGTGCTCGGCGGCGGCGTCGCGCGCATCGGCGGCCGGACGTTCCCGCTGCGCCATCCGCACCTCGCCCTGGTGATCGGGCTGCGCGTCACGGCACCCGAGACCGACCGCGAGCACGAGATCCGTTTCGTCCTGCTCGACCCCGATGGTGCCGAGGTCGCCGGCGCGACCGGCAGCCTCGTCGCGCGCAGCCAGCGCGACGGGCGTGATGCGATCCTGACCTTTTCCATCGACCTGTGGAACCTGACCTTCCCAGCGCCCGGCGACTACTCCTTCCGGCTCCTGGTCAACGGCTCGGAGCGCAAGCGGCTGCCGCTGCTCCTCCTGCGCCCGCCGGAGGCGGCCGACCATGGAACGCGACCGGGGGATGCCTGAGCCGACCGCGCGCCGCGCGCCGGGTCCCGCCCGACACGAGCTCCCGGTCATCGACGAACTGGCGTTGACTGCCGCTCGTCACGCCGACCGCCTCCTGGCCGAGGCGCGCGAGCGGGGCGATGACCGCTGGGTCGCGTTCTTCGAAGCGATTCCGGACCACCTTCGCGACGACGAGCTGCGCGCCCTCCGCTCGACCGCGACGCGGGCACGGGCGGCCTACGGCCCGAACGACTCGGTGCGCGATGTCCTCTCCGCCGATGTCACCGAGCCATTCCTCGTGGCACTCGACCGGCTGCTGCGCGAGCTCGCCCGCGAGTTCAACCGATCCAGGCGATGAACCGGCGCGTTCTCCGCCGGTAGTCGCCGTAGGCCGGGAAGCGTTCCGCGAGCCAGCGCTCCTCGACGCTCGACTTGAGCCGGAAGAAGGGCACGAGCACCAGTGCCAGGGCCAGCGCCAGCGGGGACGCGGCAAGCAGCGCCCAGCCGACGCCGAGCAGGATGAGCCCACCGTAGATCGGGTGCCGAACGGATCCGTAGATGCCGGTCTCGACGAGGCGTGCGTCGTCCCGGGGATGCGGCAGCGGCGTGAGGCTTGCCCCGAGGTCGCGGACAC
>DASTYU010000064.1:0-16842 GCA_035764655.1 Candidatus Limnocylindrales bacterium | reverse complement strand
GCGGCGGATCTCCGACCAGGACCTCACGCTCGAGCTGACCCCGAACGCACGGGCGCTCATCGTCCGCGAGGGGACAGACCCGGCCTACGGGGCGCGGCCCTTGAAGCGGACGATCCAGCGCCTCGTGGAGAACCCGTTCGCACGGGCGCTCCTGCAGGGCCAGTTCAAGCCGGGTGAGCGGATCACCGCGGACGGCGACCCCGTGTCGGGCACGCTCGTGTTCTCGACCGACGGCGCAACGGTCGTCGCCGACACCGCGTCCCGGCGCGACGCCCGCTCGCCCGAGGGCGTCCCGGCGGGCGGCCCACCGGCCGAGTCCGTGCTGGACCTGCCGCAGACGCGGCGTCGCGGCGGCAGCGGCGACCTGGTCAATTGATGCGCGGGTCCACGTCCACCTACCTGGCGGATGCAACTTCCCTGCATAGTTGATGCCGGGAACGTGCATCACCGGAACACAGTGACGAAACGACCGACAGCGTCTTTCCGGTGAGCCGACGCGGGGCGGATCGGGCGACGTGAGGTACGACCGGGTCCTCGGGCGGCTGACGCCCTTCCCGGCGCTGCTGCCTCCGCCGGGCGAGGCGTTGCTGCCGGTCGTCCTCGACGACCGCGTGCGCGATCCGCGCGTGCCACCGCCCGGCTTGACGCCCAAGGCGGCGGCCGTGCTGGTGCTGATCCACCCGGACGATGAGGGCGAGGCACGCGTCGTCTTGACGGAGCGGGCCAGGCGGGCCGGTCATCACAGTGGCGAGGCGAGCTTTCCCGGGGGCCGCGCCGAGCCCGGCGACGACGGCCCGGCCGGCACTGCGCTGCGCGAGGCGGCGGAGGAGGTCGCCCTCGACCCGATGGCCGCGCTCGTCCGTGTTGTCGGCGAGCTGGATCACCTGTGGATCCCGGTGAGCAATTTCGAGGTGACGCCGGTCGTCGCCGTCGCCGACCGGCAGCCTGTCCTCCACCCGTCCGAGGCCGAGGTCGCCCGGATCGTTCACGCGCCCCTCGACCTGTTCGTGCCGGATGCGCCCGTCGAGATGGTCGAACGCACCATCCGCAACTGGCCGCTCCGCTTCGGGATCTACCCCGTGGACGGGCTGGCGGTGTGGGGCGCCACGGCGCGCATCCTGAGCCAGCTCGGCGCGCTCGTGGACGGGACCGTCTAGAGGGGCTCGCCCGCCTCCCGGTCGCGCTGCGGCGGACGATCCGGCGGGGCCAGCTGGCCCTCGCCGCGCGTAGCCGGCGGGAGGGCAGGGTGCGGAACGTACGGCACGCCTTCCAGGATGCCGCGCAGGTCGCTGTCGTCCGCACCGGCCAGCTCGACCATGAACGCTCGGAGCTGCGAATGCTCGGTCCATGCCCCATGGACCTGCCCGGCGGGCCAATAGGCCGCCTCGCCCGCGGCGATCCGCGTCTTCTCGTCGCCGACCAGCACCCAGCCGCCGCCTTCGATCACGACGAACCAGGTCGAGTTCGGGGTCGTCTGCGGCTCGATCCGCGCGTCGCGTTCCATGGCCAGCTCCGCGATGGTGCCCCGCGCGTCGCTATGGATGACCTGCGACGCGACCCCGCTCGTGCCCGGACTGCCCGCCCGGCGGTTGCCGACGCCGAACCGGATGATGTCGATCGGCATTGGCGGCCCTCAGCGACGGCGGCGCGGTCGCCTGCCGCCACCCCGACGACGGATGGTCGCCTCGGGATCGCTGACCCGCTGGCGACTCAGGTAGCGCTGGCGGGCAAGCTGCCGCTCGTACGCGGCGATGATCGGCGGGAAGCGCCGAAAGCGAACCCAGACGAGCGTCGCCACGCCGGCGATCGCGGTGCCCAGCACGAGGAAGAAGTCGAACACGAACAACGCGCCGACGAGCAGCAGCGAGAACGTGATGAGCCCGGTCCACAGCAGCCATTCCCACAGGTCGAGGTACGGGCGGTGGCGGTGCAGCTGACGCGTCCGCACGTTGTAGAGGACGACGGTCGCGGCCAGTGCCGCGATCGACGCCCAGACCGTCGGCCAGAACAGGTCGGGGAAGTTGAACGCGTTGAAGGCGAAGAACAGGTACTCCCAGGGGGCCAGCGTCACGGACGACCTCGACGTCGGAGAAGGATCGGGTTGAGCACGGCGGAGTATGCCACGGCAGCCGCTATACTCGGCCCCCAAAGAGCCCGGTCGTGGCGCGCTGCGCCGTGAGAGCGCCGTTCGGGGCCCAGACCCCAATCAACCGAACGGACGGATCGGGGCGACCGACACGGGAAAACGGGAGGTGGACGCGATTGCGAGCCCTGCTGTCAGTCGCCGACCGGGCGGGGATCAGCGCATTTGCCCGCGAGCTGCGTGAACTCGACGTCGAGGTCTATGCGACCGATGGCACTCGGGAGCATCTTGCCGCCGAAGGCGTCGAGGTGCTGTCCGTCTCGGACCTGACCCAGGTACCGCCGCTCGTCGGCGGCCAGGTCAAGACGTTCCACCCGGCGGTCTACGCCGGCATCCTCGCCCGGCGCGACGTCCAGAGCCAGCTCGACGAGCTGGGCGAGCAGGGCATCGGCACCATCGACCTCGTCGTCGTCAACGTGCGCCCATTCGCGCCGGAGGTCGGCCGGCGACACCTCGGCATCGACGAGGCGATCGAGCTGATCGACGTGGGCGGCGCGGCGTTGCTGGGTGCGGCGGCACGCAACGCGGCCGGCGTCGCAGCCGTGGCCAAGCCCGAGCACTACCCGCAGGTCATCGCCGAGTTGCGTGAGCGCGGCATGGTCTCGGCCGAGTTTCGGGCCCAGCTCGCGGCCGAGGCGTTCGGCGCGGTCGCCGCGTATCACGCCGAGATCGCCGCCTATCTCAACCAGCTGGCCGGCACGACCTTCCCGTCACGGCTCGCGATGGTGCTCGAGAAGGTGTCGGACCTGGGATACGGCGAGAACCCGCACCAGCGCGGCGCGTTCTACCGCGAGACCACGCACCGCTCGGCAACGCTCGCGGACGCCATGCAGCTGCAGGGCAGCCGTCCGTCGTTCAACAACCTGCTCGACCTCGACGCCGCGTATCGCATCGCCTCCGACTACACGGCCCCGACGGTCGCCATCGTCAAGCACACCGACCCGGTAGGCCTGGCATCGCACGACGAGCTCGTCGAAGGCTACCGGCACGCGCTCGAGACCGATCCTGTCGCCTCGTTCGGCGGGATCGTCGGGGTCAACCGCGAACTCGACGGGGCGACCGCGCGCGAGATCGCTGCGAACTCGTACGAGGCGGTGATCGCTCCGGGCTACAGCGAGGCCGCGATTGGCATCCTGCGGGCAAAGTCCGGGCTGGAGCTGCTGTCCGTCCCGCCCGGCCCGATCGAGGGCATGCGCGACTACGGCATCGCCAACCTGGACTTCAAGCGCGTCGCCGGCGGGCTGCTCGTCGAAACGCTCGACGACCCGGCGCTCGACCGCAGCCGCCTGCAGGTCGTGACCAAGCGCCGCCCGACCTTGGAGGAGCTGACCGATCTGCTGTTCGCCTGGCGCGCGGTGCGCCATGTTCGATCGAACGCCATCGTGCTGGCGCGAAATGCGATGACCGTGGGCATCGGCGCGGCCCAGGCCAGCCGCCAGGTGTCGGTCGAGATCGCGCTGCGCCGGGCCGGCGACCGGGCGAAGACCGCGGTCATGGCCTCGGACGCGTATTTCCCGTTCCCCGATGGCATCCACGCCGCGGCCGTCGCCGGCATCACGGCGATCATCCAGCCGGGTGGCTCGATCCGCGATGAGATGGCGATCGAGGCCGCCGACCGCCACCATCTCGCGATGGTCTTCACCGGCCGCCGCCACTTCAGGCACTGACCATGGAACAGCTGCTTGCCCTCGAAATGGTGCGCGTGACCGAAGCGGCGGCGATCTCGTCCGCCCGGTTCATGGGGCGCGGCGAGAAGGATCAGGCCGATGCCGCGGCCACCGAGGCCATGCGCCGCACGATGGACGAGATCGAGTTCGCCGGACGCATCGTCATCGGCGAGGGCGAGCGAGACGAGGCACCGATGCTGTTCATCGGCGAGGAGGTCGGCCGGCACGAGCCTGAAGCCGAGTCGATCGACATCGCCGTCGATCCCCTCGAGGGCACCAACCTCGTCGCCCACGGCCAGGCGGGTGCGATCACGGTCCTCGCCGCGTCCGAGGCCGGCGGCCTGGTCCACGCTCCCGACACCTACATGGAGAAGCTGTGCGTCGGCCCGATCGCGGCGGGCAAGGTCGACATCCGCGAGAGCCCCGCCGAGAACCTCGGCCGCATCGCCGAGGCACTAGGACGACGCATCAACGACATCACGGTGGTCATCCTCGAGCGGCCCCGTCACGACGAGTTGATCGGCCGGGTCCGTGAGGCCGGTGCCCGCATCAAGCTCATCGGCGACGGCGACCTGTCGGCGGCAATCTCGTGCGCCGTCTCCGGCACCGGCGTCCACGCGGTGATGGGGATCGGCGGCGCCCCGGAGGGCGTGCTCACGGCCGCGGCCCTACGCTGCCTCGGCGGGGAGATCCAGGCCCGCTTCCGCTATCGCAGCGACGAGGAGCGGGCGCGCGGCGCACGCATGGGCCACGGCGACGAGGAGCGGGTGTACACCACCGAGGAGCTCGCCTCTGGCGAGAACCTCGTCTTCGCCGCAACCGGCGTGACCACCGGCGACCTGCTGCAGGGCGTGCGCTTCTTCGGTGGCGGGGCACGAACGCACTCGCTGTCGATGGCCTATCAGACCAAGCAGGTCCGTTTCATCGACACCGTGCACATGTTCGACAGGGATCGGCCCCCGAGCGTTCGGCTGTAGGCCCCGAGGCGCTCCCCGGAGGCTCAACTCCGACCGAGTCCCGCCTTGTAGCCGATCAGCGCGGCTTCGACCCGGTTGGTCACGCCCAGCTTCGAGAGCACGCCGCTCATGTAGTGCTTGACGGTCTTCTCGGCGATCGACAGCCGGGCGCCGATCTCCGCGTTCGACAACCCCGCCGCGACCAGGTCGAGGATCTCCCGCTCGCGCTCGGTCAGCTCGGCGATCGGATCCTCCTGGCTGCCCTCCCGCCGGCGGAGTGCCGCAAACGCGAGCCGGGAGCTGACGTAGCGATCACCGCCGGCGACCTGCCGAAGGATCGCCACGAGCTCTCGACCGGCGACGCCCTTGAGCACGTAGCCGGAAGCACCCGCCTCGATCGCTGCAACCAGGTCATCCTCGTCCTCGGACACCGTCAGCATCACGATCCGGGTCGCAGGACTCGCAGCGCGTGCGCCGGCAGCGGCCTGGATACCGCCACCAGGCATGTCCACGTCGAAGAGCGCCAGGTCCGGCAGGTGCCGCGCCACGAGCGCCACGGCCTGGCGGGAGCTCTCCGCCTCACCGAGGACGTCGAGTCCGGCCGAGCGAAGCGTTCCGACCACGCCATCGCGGTAGAGCGGGTGGTCGTCGGCGACCACGATGCGCAGCTGGCTCATGCCGGCCTTCCTTCCTGCACGGGAACGCTGAAGACGACGCGGGTGCCGGGCGGATCGATCCGCGGACCGATCTCGAAGCAGCCTCCGAGCAGCTCCGCTCGCTCGCGCATGCCCGCGAGGCCGAGCGCATTCGCTCGAACGTCCTGCGGATCGAACCCCCGTCCGCGATCGGAAACCCGGAGGGTGATGGCGCCATCGACCGCCTCGAGCTCGACGTCGATCTCGGTACCGGGCGCGTGGCGCGTCGCGTTCGACAGCGCCTCCTGGAGCACGCGGTAGACCCCGATCTTTGCCGCCACGGGAATGGCGTCCGCGACGTCCCTGCCGATGCACAGCCCGATCGGTCGGCCGATCCGGCGCTCGTGCTCGCGCACGCCTCGTTCGACAGTCTGGCGAACCGTCATCTCCTCGAAGGCCGGGGACCGCAGGCCCGAGACGATCAGCCGCAGGTCGCCGAGCGCGCTTGACACGGCGTCGGACACGACCTGACCGCTGTCCTCGCCGTCGATCCGGAGCAGGGCCAGCGCCAATGTCTGTGCAGGTCCGTCGTGGAGGTCGCTCCCGATGCGCCGAAGACCCGCTTCGTTGAGCGCAGTCGTGCGGTCGGCGGCGCGGCGCAGGCGGCCGTGGAGCGCCTGGTTCTGCGCCAGAAGCCGTTGGAGCTCGGCGACGCGGTCGCTCAAGGCTTGCTGCTGCTGATCGATCGTGTCGCTGCCGCGCTTGACGATGCCCGCCAGCAGCAGATAGGACACGAGCGCGGCAAGCGCAACGACCAGCCACGACGCCAGCCTCGCGCGGAGCACCTCGGCATCGATCTCGTCAGGCAACTGGTAGAACTCGGTCACCGCGAGGATCGTGCCGCCACCGCGTTCGCGGATCGGGACGTACGTCTCGACCAACCGGTCCCAGCGCGAACGCTCGTAGGCGTTCTCGGAACCCGACAGGTCGCTCATGCCTGCGGATACCTCCCCGCTCAGGGCACGGGCGAGGCCGCCCTCGGGCTGAAACCGCTCTCCGATGAGGGCCGGGTTCGGGGAGTACGCGATCGTCCCGTCCGGTCTCCAGATCCGGAATGAGGCGACCCGCGTGCCCAGCTCCGTGGTGCCGAGCAGGTCGTCGAGTGCGGCGACGCTCGCGTCCGGGAGCGTCGCCTCCGTCGCCAGCGACGCGAGGTGCGGCTCGACGAAGCTGTCGATGTACAGGGCTGTCACGTTGGCCGTCCGATCGAGCACGCTGGATTCGATCTGCGCGCCGACCCAGATCGCGATCGCGATGCCGGCGGCCACGACGACCGCGAGGCTCGCCAGCAGATAGCGCCGCGCCAGGGACATCGAGGCGCGGGGAGGTCCGGGCATCCTCAGAACGTTCACGTTCTTCTTGAGTCAGACCAAGGTCCGAAAGGTTTCAGGCCCGCGGTCCGTTGTTCACCTGTCGTTCCGGCGAGAGATTGGGTTCACCAACTCACTCACGCACAGACAGGGGAGTAACGGAGATGCGAAGGATCGGAATGCTGAGCCTGGTGGCTCTCTCGGCGGTGGCAATCCTCGGCGCATTCAGCCGAACCGCGGACCAGGTGCCGACGACGATCGGACTGGTTCGCGAGGTGGAGCCCGCAGACGACCACGGGTCCGCCGGCCATGGCAGCGACGACGTCAGCCCCGAGCCGACGGCGACCGCTGAACCAACCGCTGAACCGACCGCGGAACCCACGGCCGAAGCGACACCGGGAGCGACGCCGGAAGCGAAGCCGGAAGCGACGCCGCGCGCGACCGCGACGCCCGCCAAGCCGAAGGCCAAGCCTGCCCCGACGGCAACGGCAACGGCCGAGCCCGGTGACGACAAGGGCGGCGGCGGCGAGGCCGAGCCCGGTGACGACAAGGGCGGCGACGGCGGCGGCCACGGGTCTGACGACTGACCACGGAAGGGGCGAAGAAGCCGGCCGAACGGCCGGCTCCTTCGCGGTGTTCGAATCAGCCCGCGGCTGCGGGCTGCGGCGTGAGCTCCAGGTTCGGGATCACCTCGCGCCCGAACACCTCGATGAACTCGGCCTGGTTGCGGCCGACATTGTGCAGGTGGATCTCGTCGAAGCCGATGTCCACGAAGTGCTGGATCAGCGCGGCGTGCATCTCGACGTCGGACGTCATGAGGACCCGGTTGGCGAAGTCCTCCGGCCGCACGAGCTTCGCCATTGCCGCGAAGTCCTCGGGGTTCTTGATGTCCTGCTTGGGGAACGGCATCCCGCCGTTGGGCCACTCGCGGACGGCCTGCTCGATCGACTCGCGCTCGGTGCGCGCCCACGACAGGTGGAGCTGCAGGATCTTCGGCTTGCCGGTCGGGTCCTTGCCGGTCTCGCGGGCACCCTCGTCGAACTTGTCCCAGAGCATGCGGATCCTGTCGTCGGCGGCGCCGACCGTGATCATCCCGTCGGCGAACTTGCCCGTCCGCTTGGCGTTGTACGGACCGGCGGTCGCGACGTAGATCGGGACGGGCTCGTCGGGCAGCGTGTAGAGCTTCGCGCTCTCGAGCGTGAAGTACTCGCCCTTGTGCTTGACGACGTTCCCCGTGAACAGCTTGCTGATGATCTCGATCGACTCGAACAGCATCGAGCTGCGCACGCCGATCTCGGGCCACTCGCCGCCGATAACGTGCTCGTTGAGCGCCTCGCCCGCGCCGAGCCCCAGCCAGAAGCGACCCGGGAACATCGCCCCGAGGGTCGACGCGGCGTGCGCGATCACGGCCGGGTGGTACCGAAAGCCCGGACAGGTCACACCCACTCCGAACGGCAGGCTCGTCTTCGTCCCGAGCGCGCCCATGAACGTCCACGCGAACGCGCTCGCGCCCTGTTGCGGGGTCCACGGGTGGAAGTGCTCGCTGACCATGAAGCCGGCTTCGAAGCCCGCCGCCTCGGCCTGGACGCACCACTCGAGCAGCTCGTTCGGCTGGAACTGCTCGAGCATGGCGGCGTAGCCGATCGTGGTCATGCGCGTGGTCTCCCTGGGCAGTGGAAGGTCCGCGGAGCGTAGCATCGACCGACCGATGACAGATCCGACGATCGTGGCCATGGGCGGCGGCGGGTTCGGCGACCACGGGCTGGAGACGCCGCTCGACGAGCACATCCTCTCGCTTGCCCGCTCGGTCCGCGGCCAGGCGCGCCCGCGAGTGTGCTACCTGCCGACCGCGGGCGGCGACTCCGAGCGGAACATCGCGCGGTTCTACAGCGCGTTCGCGCGCCGCTCCGAGGCGTCGCATCTGACACTGTTCGATCGAACGATCCTCGACCTCGACGGCTTCCTCCTCGGCAACGATGCCATCTACGTGGGGGGTGGGAACACAGCGAACATGCTCGCGATCTGGCGCGTCCACGGGCTGGACCGGATCCTGCGCCGGGCATGGAACGCGGGCATCGTCCTGGCGGGCCGCTCGGCCGGATCCATCTGCTGGTTCGAAGGCGGCACCACCGACTCGTTCGGCGGCCTGGACGCGTTGCGCGACGGCCTCGGCTTCCTGCCCGGCAGCCATTCGCCGCACTACGACGGCGAGCCGGAACGGCGGCCGACGTACCAGCGCCTGGTCGGATCCGGCTCGCTGCCACCGGGCTACGCGGCCGACGACGGCGCCGCGCTCGTGTTCCGGGGCACGCAGCTGGCCGAGGTCGTCGCCGAGCGGGCCGCGGCGCGGGCGTACCGTGTCGAGCGCGGCCCGGACGGTAGGGCGATCGAGACCGTGATCGAGGCGCGCTTCCTGGGCTAGTGCGGCCGCCACCGGCGGCGCGCGGCGTCCCACGTTCCGACCGCCCGAACGGCGCCCGGGCCTTCGATGGCCTCGCGGCGTCGGCGACGCGTCTCCACGGTTTCGTGCCAGCCCGGCGGCACGAGCCGCGGCGCCAGATCGGCCAGGGGGGCAAGCACGAACAACCGCTCCCCGGCGTCGCGGTGGGGAACCTCCAGCAGGCGAGCCGCCTTTGCCGGGTCGGTATCGGCGTCCATGGAGCGGACGTCCGGCGGTCGGTCGATGGCGAGCCTCGCGCGGCCGAACACCAGGAGGTCGAGATCGAGCTCGCGCGGGCCCCAGCGCCGGCGGTGGCGTCGCCCGAATGCACGCTCGAGGTCCTTCAGTCGGGCGAGGAGATCCGTGGCGCCGGTTTCGGGATCGGGTCCGGCCGCGACGTCGAGGGCGACCGCCGCATTCCGGAATTCGGGCTGGTCGGTCAGCCCGACCGGCGCGGTGGCGTACAGACGCGAGACGCCGCGCAGGCGGACGCCCGGCAGGGCCGCGAGTGCGCCGACGGCCTCCGCGAGCGTCGCCTCCGGGTCGCCGACGTTGGCGCCGAGCCCGACGTACGCGCGGACGGACGGCGTCCGCTCGATAGACTCGGCGGCGATGCGCGACGTCACGGTCTGGATCCTCCATCCCCAGCCTGGAACCGGCGCCGGCCCCCTGGAGCAGTGGGTCAGCGCGGAACGGGCTCGGATCGCGGAGCGCCACCGCGCGGGATTCCTCGAAGCCGGCGCGACCTCGGCCCGGATCGTCTCGGGTCCGCCGGACGATACACCGTTCGGGGCGCGGATCCGCGCGCTCGTCCACGAGATGTCCGCCCGGCGCGCGGGTGTCGTGGTGCTTGGCTCGGGAGCGGTTCCGCTGGCGACGGCCTCCGATCGGCGGGCGTTCGTCGCGGCGGCCGCGGGCGATGCCCCGATCGCGCTCACCAACAACCGCTACTCGGCAGACATCGTCGGAGTCTCCTGTGCCGAGCGCCTCCTCGACCTGCCCGACCTGCCGTCGGACAACGCGCTTCCACGCTGGCTCGAGGAGATCGGCGGCTACCGCGTCGACGACCTGCGCCGCCGCTGGCGGCTCGCGTTCGACATCGACGGGCCGTTGGAGCTGGTGCTCCTCGGACGACGCCCGGCTGCGGCGAATATCTCCGCGGTTCGGGCGCAGCTGGCCGCAGTTGCGGCCGTGGCTGCCGATCGCCGGCAGGAGCTGCTGCTCAGCGGCCGCGTCTCCACGGCCACGCTGGGCTGGCTCGAAACCGGCGTCGAGGCGCGCGTCCGCGCCCTGGTCGAGGAACGCGGTCTGCGCGCTGCGAGCAGGCTCGCGCAGGCCGGAGGAGGCGCCGCCCAGCAGCGCGGACCGGCCTCCGTCCTCGGGCTCGTTCTCGAACGCGACGGGGCCGGGTCGCTCGGCGGTCACCTCGCGCGCCTGTGCGACGCGGCGGTCGTCGACACGCGCGTCCTCCTCGCCCATCGGCTCGGCGCGGACGAAGCGGCCTGGCCGGCCGTGGAGGACCGCTTCGCCTCCGACCTCCTCGCGCCCGACGGCATCCGGGATCCGTGGCTGCGCGAGCTCACCGCATCCGCGTTGGAGGCTTCCGTGCCCGTGCTCCTCGGCGGGCATTCGGCGGTGGGACCGGGTCTTCGATTCGTCGTTGCGAACGACCGATGGACCTGACACCGGGCCTGCGCCGCGTCCCCGCTCGCGATCTCGACGACCTCGGCGAGGACGAAGGGCTCGCGACGCGCATCCGACGTGAGATCAGGGCTGGCGGTCCGATCACCTTCGCGCGGTTCATGGAGCTCGCCCTGTACCACCCCGAGGGCGGCTACTACCGGTCGGCCGAAGCGCACCCCGGCCGGGAGGGCGATTTCGTCACCGCACCGGAGCTCCACCCGATCTTCGGGGAGGCCGTCGCGACGCAGCTCATCGAGATCTGGGAACGGCTCGACCGCCCCGATCCCTTCGTCGTCGAGGAGCATGGAGCGGGCACGGGCGCCCTCGCCGAGGCGGTCCTCCGCGGGCTCGAACGATCCGATTCGGCGCTCTTCGACGCCATCCGCTACGTCCCGATCGAGATCGACCGACGCCGGACCGAGTCATTCACCGAACGCCTGTCGGTTGCCGGCTTCGCTGGACGGATCGGAGCCGCGGGGGCGGTCTCGTTCACCGGCGTCGTCCTCGCCAACGAGGTCCTCGACGCGCTGCCGGTCCACCGCATCGGCGTCCGCGACGGTCGCCTCATGGAGCGGTTCGTCGGGATCGACGGGCATGGCGCGTTCACCGATGCCTGGGGGGACCCGTCGGCCCCGGCGATTGCCCAGCGGCTGGCGGACGAGGGCATTGATCTCGCTGAGGGACAGTCCGCGGAGGTCTGCCTGGCGCTCGCCGACTGGATCGCGACCGCCGTGACGCAGCTGGCCCGCGGCGTGCTGCTGCTATTCGACTACGGCGCGCCGGCCGGCGAGCTGTACGACGCGGCCCGGCGCCCCGACGGCACGATCCGGGCATTCACCCGCCATCGCCTTGCGGACGCCGTCTACGCCCATGTCGGTCGCCAGGACCTGACGGCACACGTGGACCTTACCGCCGTCGATGCCGCTGCCCGCGGGGCCGGGCTCGGGGAGGTCGGGCGTACGTCCCAGGCGGCGTTTCTCATGGGCAACCGGATCGAGGAGCGGCTGCGCGCGGTCCAGGCCGATCGCGCCACCACCATGGAGGCGTACGCGTACCTCCGCTCGGCGCTCGTGCGCCTCATCGACCCGGCCGGGATGGGCGGCTTCCACGTGCTGGCCTACGGCCGACGCTGGCCCGCCGGCCCGCCGCTGGCCGGCTTCGCCTATCGCGCGCCCGGCCGCTGACGCCGCCCCGCAGTCCATCGCAACCATTCGGACTGCACTACGGCACCTGCCCTATTGCGACGCGGGTACCGGAGTTGCGACGCTCCCTCCCGGTCGCTGCGACCATGGCCCCGGGGGGCGGAGCGCGATCCCGGCACGCGCGCTCGACGCACTCCGCTCCCGGTGCCCTCGCCCGGAAGGCCTGGCAGCCCTCCTCCACCTGCCCGCCCGGACCTTCCGGGCGCCCGTTCGATCGGACCGGTCGACAGGTTCCCGCTGCTAGAATGAAGGCGTTTCGTGGTGCCTCTCAACCGGGGCGTGCCTGCCCGCGCGACAGCGTCCCGGCCCACTGAGTCCCACCCGACGTTCGTTCAGGGGAGTTCGGTTGGAAGCGCTCTGGTACATCTTGGGCTTCGCCTTCGCCGGGGTCTCCTTCGTGTTCCTGACGATCGGCGCCGCCTGGCTGGTGTCGCACCGCAACCGCGGTGACGTCCACAAGGGCCTGCCGTACGAGTCGGGCATCGACACGTACGGTGACACCCACGGTCGCTTCGGTCTCTCCTTCTATATCTATGCGCTGCTCTTCGTGGCGTTCGACATCGAGGTCATCTTCCTCTTCGTCTGGGCGCTCACGTTCAAGGAGCTGCTCCTTGGTGGGTTCGTCAGCATGCTGATCTTCGTCGTCGTCCTCCTCCTCGGACTGGCCTACGCCGTCCGCAAGGGTGCCCTGACATGGCACTGACCAAGGACAAGGGCGGGGCCACAGACGCCCTCGTCGTTCCCGGGCGGGACGAGCTGGCGGAGCCGCTCGTCGTCCCGAACACCTTCTGGACCTCCGCCCTTCCGGACGCCTACGGCGAGACCCACGAGCCCGACCACACGCATCTCCGCGAGTTCGAGGAGAGCGGGCGGGGCCGCCGCGACGACGCGCGCTGGAGCGGCCCGTTGGAGATCATCCCCACCAAGGCGGACTACGTCCTCGACCTGATCCGGATGAACTCCCTGTGGCCGCTGCTGTCCGGGCTGGCCTGCTGTGCCATCGAGATGATGTCCACCGCCACGTCGCGCAACGACCTCGACCGCTGGGGTCACTTCCCGTTCCGGGCCAGCCCGCGCCAGGCCGACGTGCTGATCGTGGCCGGCACCCTGACCACGAAGATGGCCGGTCCGCTCATCCGGCTCTGGGAGCAGATGCCCGAGCCGAAATGGTGTGTCGCCCTCGGCGACTGCACCTGCTCCGGCGGCCGCTACAAGCGGAGCTACTCGACGGTCGAGGGTATCGACCGGGTCATGCCGGTCGATGTCTACATCCCGGGCTGCCCGCCGCGTCCGGAGGGGCTGATGTACGGGATGATGAAGCTCCAGCAGCTCGTCAAGCAGCGCCGCGGCCACTGGCCCGAGCGGGCGATCGGGCCAACCGTTCCGCAGGACGTCTAGTGGACCGACGCTTCAAGGCGCGCCTCGAGGCGCAGTTCGGGGACCGCCTCAGCGGACCGGTCCGCCAGCGCCACGACCAGACCGAGATCCGGATCCGTCCGGGTGACGTCGTGCCCGTCATGACCGAGCTCCACGACAACCCCATCTTCCGCTTCGAGTTCCTCGCGGACCTCGCCGGCGTCGACACCGGCGAGGTCATGCAGGCGGTCTACCACCTGTGGAGCGACACCACGCCGGACTGGCTCCGGGTCATCGCCGACGGCCTGTCGCGGGATGACCCGCGGGTCCCGTCCGTCACGTTCCTGTGGCCTGGCGCCGAATGGATGGAACGCGAGGCGTACGACATGTTCGGGATGATCTTCGAAGGCAACCGCGACCTGCGACGGATCTACATGCCGCCCGAGTACACCAGCTTCCCGCTCCGCAAGGACTTCACCCTGGCCGATGACGCCGCACGCTCGCCGGGCGGTGGCTTCCGCCACATGGAGCAGACGCACGTCCCCGCGAACACGCCGAGCACCGTCCGCCGCCTGCCCGGCTCGCGCCAGCTACCGAGCGTCAAATGACCACTGCCCAGCGTCCCTCGGCCGACGACCCGCGCATCCTGCTCGACCAGGAGGCCGGCGTCTTCGAGCCCGTCCCGCCGTACCCGCCGCGCACCGAGCGGGAGGCCGAGTTCTACACGCTCGGCGACGGCCAGCTGTTCCTCAACATGGGGCCGCAGCACCCGTCGACCCACGGCGTGCTGCGGGTCGTGCTCAAGATCGACGGCGAGAACGTCGTCGATCTCGACCCGGTGCTCGGGTACCTGCACCGCGGCGTCGAGAAGCTGGCCGAGAACGCCGATTACCACCAGGTCATCAGCCAGGTCGATCCGCTCGAGTACGTCAGCTCACTGTTCAACGAGTGGGGCGCCGTCCTCAGCTTCGAGAAGCTGCTCGACGTCGAGGTCCCGCGGCGGGCCGAGTACATCCGTGTCCTGTCCGCCGAGCTCAACCGGATTGCCAGCCACGCGCTGTTCATGGGCTGGATGGCGCTCGACCTCGGCGGTCTCACCCCGATCCTGTGGTCGTTCATCGAGCGCGACGAGATCGTCGAGATGCTCGCGTCGCTGACCGGCCAGCGGATGCTCTTCAACTACTTCCGGATCGGCGGCGTCAACGGCGACCTGAACCACGACTTCATGAGCCGGCTCGGCAACTGGATGAGCCGCGCCTCCGAGCAGATCGAGGCCAACCAGGGCCTGCTCAACGAGAACGAGATCTTCGTCCGCCGCATGCGCGGGCTCGGCCCGATCGATACGAAGACGGCCCTGCGGATGTGCTTCACGGGACCAAACCTGCGTGCGACCGGCGTGCCGTTCGACATCCGCCGGGCGCATCCCTACTCGGTCTACCCGGAGCTCGACTTCGACATCCCGACGCGCGTCGAGGGTGACTGCCTGGCGCGTTACCTGCTCCGCGTCGACGAGGTCAAGCAGAGCCTGCGGATCATCGACCAGTGCCTGCACCAGATGCCTGATGGCCCGGTGATCGCCAAGCTGCCCCGGCTGCTCCGGCCGCGGCCCGGCCGGGCGTACAGCGCCGTCGAGAGCCCGCGCGGGCAGTACGCGACGTACGTCGTCAGCGACGGCACCGACCAGCCCTTCCGGATGCGGATCCACGATCCGTCGTACATCCACTTGCAGTCCGTGGGACTGCTGATGCAGGGCAACCTCATCGCGGACACGATGGCGATCATGGCCTCGCTGGATCCGATCATGGGTGGCGTCGACAAATGACCGTGGTCGCGCGGACGTGGAATCGGTTGACCTTGCCCGGCAAGGTCATCTTCACCGTCGTTCCGCTGCTGATCGCGCTGACGGCGGGGCTCCTCATCACGCTCGTGCTCGTGGGGCCGTTCCTGGTCGATTTCATCGCGGCCAACCTGCCGATCGCCCGGTTCGTCGTGGCGGCCACCGTGATCCTGCTCATCACCGTGCCGACGGCCTTCCTGATCATCTACATGGAGATGAAGGGCATCGCCCTGATGAACCTGCGGATCGGTCCGGATCGTGTCGGTCCGTACGGTTCGCTGCTGTCGGTGGTCCACGGCCTCAAGGTCCTCATGAAGGAGGACTTCACCCCGACCGGTGCCGACCCGATCGTGTTCACCTGGGCGCCGGTCGTCGTCTATCTCACCAGCGTGATGACGCTCCTCGTCATCCCGTTCGCCCCGGACGGCCTGGTGGCCCAGAACTTCAACCTGGGGCTGCTGTACTTCTTCGCGATCAGCGGCCTGTCGGTGGTCGGCCTGCTGATGGGCGGCTGGGCGAGCTTCAACAAGTACTCGCTGCTCGGTGGCATCCGCTCGGCAGCCCAGGTCGTGAGCTACGAGATCCCGCTCGTCCTGTCGGTGGTCGGCGTGATCATGCTCGCCGGAACGATGGACCTGACCGTCATCGTGCAGAACCAGGCAGGCTGGTTCACCGACTGGTACATCTGGCAGCAGCCGCTTGCGGTGGTGATCTTCTTCATCGCCGCGACCGCCGAGGCGAACCGCACCCCGTTCGACCTGACCGAGGCTGACTCCGAGATCGTCGCCGGCTTCGCGACCGAGTACTCGGGGATGCGCTTCGGCTTCTTCTTCTTCGCCGAGTACGTCAACGTGTTCATCATCTCGGCGCTGACCGTCACGCTGTTCCTCGGCGGCTGGAACGCACCGGTCGCGTGGCCCGAGCAGTGGGCCGTCAACCTGAGCCTCGACCCGGGCTCGCTGGGCATCGGCCTGCTGCTGATCGTGCTGATCGCACCGCTCGTGTTGACGCTGCTCTTCGCCACGCCGCTGTGGCTGATCAGCTCGAGGATCAAGACCTGGCAGGCGCTGCTCGGCGGGTTCGTGCTGGCCAACCTGTTCATCGTCGGGTTGGTCGTCGGCGTCGGCTATATCGGCTTCGCATGGGTCGCCGGCCTGCTCTGGTTTATGCTCAAGACCTACGTTCTCGTGTTCACGTTCGTGTGGATGCGCGGGACCCTGCCCCGGGTCCGCATCGACCAGCTCATGAACTTCGCCTGGAAGTGGCTGATGGAGCTGGCCTTCCTCAACATCTTCGTGACCGCGGGCGCGATCATCCTCATCGAGTACCTGAGGCGGTCATGAGCTTCGTCCCGGGCGTCGGCATCGTGAAGGGCATGGCGCTGACCCTGCGCCGCTTCTTCGAGCCGAAAGTCACGGTCAAGTACCCGGAGGAGCGCTACGAGGTCGCTCCCCGCTTCCGCGGACGGCTGCAGCTGCTCTACGACGAGTACGGCACGCTCAAGTGCGAGACCTGCTTCCAGTGCGCGCAGGCCTGCCCGATCGAGTGCATCG
>DASTYU010000063.1:0-2005 GCA_035764655.1 Candidatus Limnocylindrales bacterium | reverse complement strand
CTGGTCGCGGACAACGAGACCGAGGCCATCGAGCCGACCAAGCTGCTGCTCGGCTTCCTCCCACAGAACAACAACGAGGACCCACCGCAGATCACCCCGTACGACTCGGCCGAGCGCATGGATGACGCCCTCAACACGATGGTCCCGGACGACGACAGCGAGTCATATGACGTGCGCGACATCCTGGGCACCGTCTTCGACCGGGACAGCTTCCTCGAGCTCCATCCCGCCTATGCCCCGAACGCGATCACCGGGTTCGCCCGCCTCGACGGCTTCTCGGTCGGGATCGTCGCCAACCAGCCCGCGGTCATGGCCGGGGTCCTCGACATCAACGCGAGCGACAAGATCGCCCGGTTCATCCGGATCTGCGATGTCTACAACATCCCGATCATCACGTTCGTGGACTGCCCGGGCTTCCTGCCCGGCGTCGACCAGGAATACCAGGGCGTCATCCGCCACGGGGCGAAGATCATCTACGCGTACTGCGAGGCGACCGTCCCCAAGATCTCGATCGTCACCCGCAAGGCGATGGGCGGGGCGTACGTGTCGCTGAGCTCACGCCAGATGCGCACGGACGTCGCGTTCGCCTGGCCGGGCGCCCAGATCGCTGTCATGGGCGCCGAGGCCGCGGTCCGGATCCTGTACGGCCGCCAGGTCCGCGCTGCCGAGGACCCGGCCGCAGCGTCCGATGCGTACGTGCGCGAGTACCGCGACGCGTTCTTCAACCCGTCCCGGGCCGCCGACGTGGGGCAGATCGACGAGGTCCTCGAGCCGCGCGAGACACGGCCTCGGCTGATCCGGGCGCTCGAGCTGCTGCGGACGAAGGTCCAGCAGAACCCGCCCAAGAAGCACGGGCTGTTCCCGGTCTGATCGATGGACGAGCTGGGCACCGGGATCCGCATCGCCCTCGCCGGAATGGCGATCGTCTTCGGGTTGCTGGTGCTGCTGTGGGCCCTGCTGACGCTGGCGCTGCGGTTCGAGCACAGCGGTGCGGCGAACCCCGCACCGCCGGTTGGCGTCCGGCCGCTGGGCGACGCCGGCGAGCCCGATCCCGACCTCGTCGCCGCGATCTCGGTTGCCGTCGCGCGGCACGCCGAGCATCGCCGCCGGCAGGCCGCTCCCGCGATGCGCAGCTACTGGCCGGGCAGCCTCCTGTTCGCGAGTCGCTGGGTGTCGGCCGGGCGGACGCGGCAGGCACAATCGTGGCGGCGGAACTGACATGAGCACGCGCCGCTACACGGTTTCGATCGGTGGTCGGTCGTACGAGATCGACGTGCGCGAGACGGCGTCGGACCGGTTCGAGGTCTCCGTCGATGGCCGCACCTTCGAGGCGACACTCGAAGGCGAGCGCGAGGTTGCGCGTGAAGCGGGTCTCACCCCGCCCATGCCGATTCCCGCACCGGCGCTGCCCGGGGCCATGCCTCGGACCATGGCACCGGCGCCCGCGCCACCAGGAACCGGCCCGGCCGACGTGGTGGCCGCCCCGCTGCCCGGCGTGGTCCTCGAGGTCCTCGTCAAGCCGGGCGCCGTGCTGCAGCGCGGCGACCCGCTGCTGGTGCTCGAGGCCATGAAGATGCGCAACACGATCCGCAGCCCGAGGAACGCGGTCGTCGTCGAGGTCGCCGTCTCGGCCGGGCAACCGGTCGCCCCGAACGACGTCCTCGTCCGGCTCGCCGACGCCCGGGCATGAACGGCGAGCTCGCCGAGGTCCTGCTGGCCGGGCTGCGCGCGGTCACCTGGCAGTCGGTGGTGATGATCGCCGTCGCCGGCGTGCTCCTCTACCTCGCGATCGTGCGCGACTACGAGCCGCTCCTCCTGGTCCCGATCGCGCTCGGCGCGCTGCTCGCCAACCTGCCGCTCTCGCCGATGATCGGCCCGGACGGCCTGTTGACCATCCTCTACGACGTGGGCATCTCGACCGAGCTGTTCCCGTTGCTGATCTTCATCGGCATCGGGGCCCTGACCGACTTCGGCCCGCTGCTCGAGAACCCGCGAATGATCCTGC
>DASTYU010000062.1:0-3239 GCA_035764655.1 Candidatus Limnocylindrales bacterium | reverse complement strand
GAGCGCAATCGGCAGCCGGACGATCCCTTCTTCGAGGCCCTGCCCGGCCATGGTCGACACGCTGTCGCGGAGCTGGGCGACCTCATCGACAAGGCGGTCCCAGGCCTCGCGCGTCAGGGGCCAGCTGCGTGCCGGCGCGATTGACTGTGCGGCACCATTCGACATGGCGGGACACCTCCAGGGCTGAGCATCGGGAACTCGCGGCCGTGCGCGCCGCGCTGGCTACCGACGCTACGCGACCCGCGTGGATTAGCGCGGGAACGACCCTGAAGAAAGCGTGAACGCGTCAGGCGTGCTCCGCGGAGTCCTCCTGGGCGCGGCCGCGGACGGGCGCCGCGGTTACGCATAGTTGCGCTGCATGAGGGCCTCCGTGACGGGTCGATGCCCGTCACGTTCAGCCTAGCGGCCCGAGGTCCTCAGACAGGGCGAACGGGCAGGAACGGTCGGTGAATATGGCCTATGACCGTCAGGCAGCCGGGCAGGCTGGGGTGTCGAACCCGCCGTCGCCCACCGTCAGCGGGGCATTCCCGACGTCCCGCGGAATGAGGCCGCCGACCGGGCCGCCGGCGCCCAACGCGGCCGGGGTGTCGTCGACGCGGTTTGCTCCGTCATCGGCGACGCCCACGCAGCGCAAAGGCGTAATGCCGTGAACATGTCCGAACGCGGAACCGACGGCGGTCAGGGCGAGCATCGAGGCAAGCCCGAGGCTGAGGATGAAGCGTCGCATGGTCGGGGGTCTCCACTGCAGTTGCCAGCGCTTGTTCCTACGCGAAAGCGCACGCAGCGGTTCTCGGCCCATGGACCCAGATGCCACTCACGCACGAGGACGCGTGGTCGCTTCGGGCCATCGCCCGGCATCATTGGTCCATGACCCAGCCCCTGGACGAGACGCCACAGGCACGCGCGATCGGCTGGTTCGCGGTCGCCCTGGCCGCCGGCGCGCTGGGGTTCACGGTCACCGGCTGGCTCGCCGGTGACTGGCTGATCGACCTGCCCTGGGCACCGACCATCGGGCTCAGGATCGAGTTCCGGTTCGACGGCCTCGCCGCGCTCTATTCGTTCCTGGCAACGGGCATCGGCCTGCTCGTATTCGCGTACTCGACGGGCTACATGCCGCGGCACCTGGAGCACCAGGCACGGCCGGCGGGCGACGCCCGCCGGTTCTGGGCATGGATGGTCGTGTTCATGGGGGCCATGGTTGGCCTCGCTTCCAGCCAGGACCTCGTCCTGATGTTCCTGTTCTTCGACCTGACCGCGGTCGCGTCGTACTTCCTGATCGGCTTCGACCGACAGCGCCGGGAGGCTCGAGGCGCTGCGATCCTCGCGCTGATCGTCACGACGGGCAGCGCCGTCGGGATGTTGATCGGTGCGGTGCTGCTCAACGCGGAGTACGGAACCTTCTCGCTGCCGGGAATCCTGGCGGTCGCCGCGCCGAGCTCAGCAACGACGTGGGCGTCCGTCCTGATCGCCGTCGCCGCGCTCGCCAAGAGCGCCCAGCTCCCGCTCCACTTCTGGCTGCCGCGAGCCATGGCGGCGCCGACGCCGGTTTCGGCGTACCTCCATTCGGCGGCGATGGTCGCCGCGGGGGTCCTCGTGCTCGGGCGGATCCATCCGCTGCTCGCGCTCGACCCGCGCATCCTCGACGGCCTCGTCGTGGTCGGGTTTGCGTCGATCTTCGTGGGCGGGCTGCTCGCGCTCGCCCAGGACGAGCTGAAGCAGATCCTCGCCTACTCGACGATCTCGCAGTACGGCTACGTCGTCGTCCTGTATGGCATCGGGGGCCCCGCCGGGGCCGGCGCAGCCGCGATGTACGTCCTTGCGCACGGCATCGCGAAAAGCGCGCTGTTCCTGACGGCGGGCTACGTGACGGAGGCAACCGGGGAGTCCCGCCTCTCCCGGCTGGGTGGACTTGGCCGCGCGATGCCCGGCGTGGCCATCGCCGCGGGAGTTGCGGCGGCGTCGCTTGCGGCGATCCCGCTGACGCTCGGCTTCTTCAAGGACGAACTCTTCTTCGCGGCCGCGATCACGTCGGGACCGGTCGTCCAGGTGCTTGCCGTGGCAGCGGCGGCGCTGACCCTTGCCTACATCGGCCGCTTCTGGATCGGCCTGTTCGGTGGGAACGCCCGCACCGCGATCGAGCCGGTGCCGCGCGCCCTGAGCATCCCGATCGCGATCCTCGCGGCGCTCAGCGTCCTTGGCGGGATCGTGGTCGAGCCCTTCGCTGCGCTCGCCGCCGACGCGGCCGCGGTCATCAACGGCGCGCCCGTGGATGTCTCGCCGGCCTACCACCTCGACGCCCGGCCGGAGAACATCATGGCGGTGAGCGCCTGGGCCCTCGGTGCGCTCCTGCTGGTGGCGGCGAACGTGCGTGATCCCGTTTCACGGGCGGTTGCGCGCGCGGGCGACCGCGTCGGGCCGCGCCGGCTGTACGGGCTGACGCTCGGCTCGATCGAACGTCTGTCTGAGGCGGTGCACCGGGCGGAGGTGCGCGACCTGCGCACCAGCCTCGCCGCGATCCTCGTGCCGACGGGCATCCTGGCCGCGTTGGGATTTGCGGCGACGCCCACGGAGGGTTCGTACGTGATCGGCGACGTCGGGCTGGCGGACCTGCCGCTGATCGTCCTCCTCGCCCTGGCGGTCGCCGCGGGGCTGACGGCGGCCCGGGACACGGGGCGCCTTCGTCCCGTGCTCGCGCTGTCCGTCCTCGGCTTCGCACTCGCCGGGGTCTACGCGATCGTCGGCGCGCCCGACGTCGCCCTCGTCGCGGTCGTCATCGAGACCGTGCTGACGATCGTGTTCGTCGCGGTCTTCGCGCGGCTTCCGGCAACGGCGGTGGTCGAGCCGGGCTCCGGATCCGGTCGGCGGTTGGGGCGCTACCGCAACGCTGCCGCCGGTGTCGTCGCCGGCGCGAGCGCCTTTGCGGTGATCTGGGCGGCGCTCTCGAGGCCGCCGCTTGGCCCTTCCGATGCGGCAGCGCAGATCGGCCTGACTCCTGACGCGCACGGCGGCGACGTCGTGACGGTCATCCTCGCCGACTTCCGCGGCCTGGACACCATGGTCGAGATCACCGTCCTTGCCGTCGCCATCGTCGGCGTGGTGAGCCTGCTCCGGCGGGGGATCACCCAATGACGCCGATCGTGAAGGTCGTCGCTCCTCGCTTGCTGCCCGTCGCCGTCATCGTGGCGTTCGCCCTGATCGTCAAGGGCTACACCGACGTCGGCGAGGGCTTCGGCGCCGGA
>DASTYU010000061.1:0-3138 GCA_035764655.1 Candidatus Limnocylindrales bacterium | reverse complement strand
CAGCGGCCCAACCCCCGGGATGCGTTCGACCGTGCGGTCGTACGCGCCCTTGCTCTCGCGCCAGGTGCGCGACAGCTTGATCTGGGACAGGTACTTCGAGAAGGCACCGACGGTCGGGCTGATCGACATCTCGTTGTCGTTGAGCACGATCAGCAGCTGCGTCTTGCGGTGGCCGATGTCGTTGAGCGCCTCGAGCGACAGGCCGCTCATCAGTGCAGCGTCGCCCACGACGACCGCGACCCGCTCCATGCCGTGGCGCAGGTCGCGTGCCTCGGCCAGCCCTTCCGCGATCGACAGACCCGTGCCGGCATGACCGCCGTCGAACACGTCGTGATCCGATTCGGTGCGCCGCGGGAACCCGCCGACACCGTCGAGTTGACGCAGGGTGTCGAAGCGCTCGAGCCGGCCGGTCAGCAGCTTGTGCGGGTAGGCCTGGTGGCCGGTGTCCCACACGATCCGGTCGCGCGGCGATTCGAGGAGCCGGTGCAGGGCGAGCGTGAGCTCGACGACCCCGAGCGAGGAACCGAGGTGCCCGCCGGTGTGGGCCACCGTTTGGATGATGGTTTCACGCAGCTCCCGGGCGAGCTGTTCGAGCTGCGCCTCGTCGAGGCCGCGGAGGTCGGCAGGACCCTGCAGGTCCTGGAGGATGGACACGATCGGCTGGCTCCTGCGCGTAGGTTGTCGCCCGGGTATGACGCACGGCTGCGGTCGCGTGCGACTCCGCCGTGCGAGTTTAAACGTGTTCCGGGAAAGTCGCACGTTTTAACCGGGCGCCGAGCGGCGTCCATTCTGCCCGCTGACCGCCTTCGACGCCATGGCACGGGCCGCGGTCTGCGTCAGGCCTCCGCTTCCTCGGACGCCTCGCGGGCCTCGTCCGGGCGCACGTCCTGGGCCTCGAGGACGCCGCCGGCGCGCGCCACGAGTTGCTGGACGCGCAGCTCCGCGTCGCGCAGCAGACTGTCACAGCGCTGCTGCAGGGCCACGCCGCGCTCGTACAGGGCCAGGGCTTCCTCGAGCGGCTGTCCGCCGGCCTCGAGCTGGGCGACGGTCCGCTGGAGCTCCGCGAGGGCCTCGTCGAACGAGAGGCGCTCGATCGCGTCGTCAGTCGGCGGCGGGGTCGTCTCCGTCACGGGGTTCCTCGTCGGCGTCGGCCAGGCGCGTCAGGCGCGGGGCGGTGAGTTTACCAATCGCGATGCCCGCGGCCAGGACGACCGCGACGACGGCCCCGAAGATCAGCAGCTCGGTCACGACGGGTCGACCGTGGCGGCCAACTCTCCTGCCGCCACGCGGACGGCGAGCCTCGTCCCGGCCGGCGCTTCAAGCGGGTCCCGCACGATCGACCCGTCTGCTGCGCGTCGCACGATGGCGTAGCCACGCTCGAGGGTGTGCTGCGGCGCAAGCACGTCGAGGGCGGCACCGGCCGAGTCGAGCGCGCTGCGCGCAGCAGTCGTCCGCCTGAGGATTACCGCATCCAGGCGCTCCGCTGGTGGCATCCGGCCGCGATCGCGAGCGACGCGCGCGTTGAGCGCGCGTGTTGCGCGGTCCAGCAGCAAGCCAGAACGCTCACGAGCCGTCGCGAGCTGCGCGCTCGGGCTGAGGCGGTCCAGCGCGCGTCGTTCCGCCGTGACCTCGCGGGAGGCCGCGCCGACAAGGCCGGCGGCGCCTGTCGCGAGCCGGCGGCCGGTCGTCGCGAGCTTCGCCGCGAACTCGACGCGATCCGGGACGACGATCTCCGCCGCGGCGGACGGCGTCGCCGCGCGGACGTCGGCCGCGAAATCGGCCAGCGTGACGTCCACCTCGTGGCCCACGCCGCACACCACCGGGACGGTGTGGGCGACCACGGCCCGCACGACCCGTTCGTCGTTGAACGCCCACAGGTCCTCGAGCGAGCCCCCACCGCGTGCGAGGATCGTGACGGCGGGCGCGTCCGCGGGCCGCCCCTCGGCGTGGGCTGCCGCGATCCAGCGTTCGAGGCGACGGAAGGCCGTCACGATGCTGGCCGGCGCTCCGTCCCCCTGCACCCGCGCTGCCACGAGCACCACCCGCGTCAGCGGCCAGCGCCGCGACAGCACGGTGCACACGTCACGCCAGACGGCCCCCGACGGGCTCGTGATCACGGCGACCGTGCGTGGCCGGACCGGCAGCGCTCGCTTTCGGGCGGCTTCGAACAGTCCTTCTGCGGCCAACCGTGCCTTGAGGGCCTCGAATCGGAGCGCCAGATCCCCGAAACCGGACGGCTGGATGGACTCGACGTACAACTGGAGCGCGCCCTGCGGCTCGAACAGGTCGATCCGGCCGTGGGCCACGATGCGCAGCCCCGCCTGCGGTTCGAACGCCGAGCGCTGGCGGTCGTCGCGGAACCACACGCACTGGAGCTGGCTGCGCTCGTCCTTGAGCGCGAAGTAGGCATGGCCCGCGGTCGAGATCGTGACGCGACCCACCTCGCCCTCGACCCACAGGTCGGTCAGCCGCGGTTCCGCGCGAACCGCTCCCCGGATCGTGCGCGTGACCTCGCTGACCTTGAGGATGCGAACCCCGAATGCGCCCGGGGTGGGCGGCGCGGCACGAACGGCGGGCGTCGCGGGAACAGCCTCGACGTGGTCCCAGCCGGGCAGCGCCCAGTCCGGGGGTTCGGGGGTGCGGCTGCGCTCGCTCATGGGGTCCCGATGGTACGTCCGAGGGACCGCGGCCGCGCATCACGGCTCGCTATGGTGCGCGCGTGGAACCCGACGTCATCGCCGTCGCGCGCGTCATCGCCGCCCTGACCTTGGCGGCGATCGTCCTCGCCGGCGTCCTCGTCCTGGTCGCGATCGGGCTCCGCTTCTCCGGTCGGAAGCCCGGACGGCGCCTTGGCAGCGTTGTCGTCTTCCTGTTCGGCGTCCAGGTCGGCGGGTTCATCGTCTTCCTCGAGGGCGACCCGGTCGGGCGGGCGGTCACGCTCGCGATCGCGGGCTTCCTGGCGCTCGGCCTGCTGTGGCAGAACCGGCGCGTCCAGGCGGGCGCCTTCATCACCGGGGCGGCCGTGCCCTGGACCCTCGTCTGGGGCTACTACGCCTTCGAGCTGGTCCGCGGCGCCCTCGGTGAGCCATTCCAGATCTGGACGATGTTCCTGGCTGGTCTGGTTCCGACGCTGATCGG
>DASTYU010000060.1:0-4767 GCA_035764655.1 Candidatus Limnocylindrales bacterium | reverse complement strand
GTACGGTCCGCTCGCGAAGGAACGTCTGCCAGGTGCGCTTGCGGAGCGCAAACCTCACTCCGGCGCCCGCCAGCAGGAACAGCACCGCGAGACCGAACGCGGCGAAGAAGGTGGTCCCGGCGTTGAGCAGTGCGCTCGTCTCGCCGTTCTTGACGTGCCAGCCGTCGGTATTGAACGGCCGCAGCGTGTGGTACACGAATACCCCGGCGACGGCCCCCACCCGCAGCCAGTCGATCCAATGCAGGCGCGTCGGACCGCCCGCGGCCCTCGCGAGCGGGTCCTTCGTCGGTTCTGCCATGCCGTGGGCTCCCGACCGGATCAGGCGCCGGTCAACACGCCGGCGGTCCCTGCTCGCCGATGTGGGCGTGCCTCGGTCACCGGCATCGGTTCGGATGCCGCCGTTTTCGGTGCCGTTCGGACAGGAACCGGCGTCTCGCGAAGGAAGTCCTTGATCTCGGCCATCGTCCGCTCCGGCTCTTCGGAGTGCGGGTTGTGGCCGGCCCGCTCGATGATCCGGAGCCGAGCGCCGGGGATCCCGGCGGCGAGCTGCGCCTGGCATTCGGGCGGGAAGAGGAAGTCGTCGCGACCGCCCAGGACGAGCGTCGGGGCCGAGATCTCGCCGAGCCGGTCCATGACCGTCCAGCCGGGCGTGAGCACGCGGCCCGCCTGAACCAGTGGCTCCGCTCGGACCCTGGTCCGCCATTCGCCGGCCAGGACGTCGCGCATCATGAGCCACGCCAGCGACAGACCCCGGCGGTGGTGGTAAGCGTTTCGCAGCCGCATCAGCGTCGGCATCATGTCCTGCGGGTCGATCTGCCCCGTGAAGAACCGACGAGTCCGCTCGGCCAGGTCAGAACCGTAGCCTCGCCGTTCCACGATCTCGGCGGCGTGCTCCCGCGACCACCACGCGTCGCCGGCGGTGTTGACGAGGATCAGGTTCGACACGCTCGCGGGATAGCGGAGCGCGTACTCGAGGGCGACGTGGCCGCCGAATGAGTGCCCGAGCACGGTCCAGCGCTCGAAGCCGAGACGCGCCCGGAGGGCGTCGGCGTCCGCGGTGAGGTTGTCCCAGGTCATCGTCTCGGTGGCGCCAGTCGAGCGGCCGCAGGCGCGGTGGTCATAGAACACGAGGGTGTAGCGGTCGGCCAGTCGCCGGTACGGCAGGAGCGACCACTGGTCGGGCCCCGGGCCTCCATGCATCAGCACGATCGGCCGGCCGCGGCCAACGACGGTCACCGCCAGTGACACGTCACGGATCTGGATCATTCGCATCGGGTTCTCCCTCCTCGGGGCTTGCGCCCCGGTCAATTCGGTTCGATCGGCGTGAACGTCCCAAGCCTGTCCTCGATCGCCGCCGCCGCGTCGAGGCACAGGTCCTCGCGGTAGCGCGGTCCGATGACCTGGATGACCTGGGGGAGACCTGCGGCAACGCCGACCGGAAGCGCGACCGCGGGCAGGCTCAGGGTGTTGACGGCCAGGGCCATCCGCATTGCCCGCACGATCGCCGCGACGTCGCCGGCCGTCCGGTCGCGGCCGACCTCGAATGGGAGGCTGGTGCTGACCGGCGCGACGATCAGCGGGTGTGTTTCCTGGAACTCGGCCCATGCCCGCATCACGGACTGTCGGGTCATGAGGCCCTCGACGGTCGCATCCAGCCCTTGCTCACCGGCGACGTCAAAGAAGGCAGTCACGAACCGCATCGTCTCCGCCCGGACCAGGGGGCCCCAGACCTGCCAGCCGGCCCGCAGCGACGGCACCGAGACGTCCAGCCAGGTCTTTGCTGCCACGTCGATCCCGGGCGGCTCGACCTCATCCACGGCGTAGCCGGCGTCTTCGAGCGCCACCGCGGCCTTGCGGACCCCGTCGCGAACCTGCGGCGCGACGCCGAGACCGGCCGGGTCTTCGACGAGCGCAATGCGAACCGGATCCGTGACATCGGGGCCGCGAAGCGGCGCAGGCACGGTCCACGGATCCCGCCATGATGGCCCGGCCATCGTTTCGAACGCGAGACGGAGGTCCGCGATGTGCCGGGCCATCGGCCCGTTGACGCCCATGAGCTGGTTGCCAATCGGCAGGTCGCGCGGCTCGACCGTCGTGTCGTGCGGGATCCGGCCCAGGCTCGGCTTGAGGGTCGCGACGCCGCAGCATTGAGCCGGCCAGCGCAGCGATGCCCCGGTGTCGTTCCCGAGCCCGAGAGGCGTCATTCCCGTAGCCAGCGCTGCGGCCTCGCCGCCGCTCGAGCCGCCCGGCGTCCGGGCCGGATCCCACGGGTTCACGGTCGCGCCCCACAACTCGCTGTCGCAGTGCCAGCCGATCGCGAAGTCGGGCAGGTTCGTGTGGCCCAGCGCGATCGCCCCGGCCGCCCGGAGGCGCGCGACCGCTGGGGCATCGATGCCCGGCTCGGCCAGCGCAAGGGCCTGCATGCCATGGGTGGTCGGCGTCCCGGCCAGGTCGACGTTGCCCTTGATCGTGCACGGGACCCCGAGGAGCGGGGGAAGGTCGCCACCCGCGGCGACCGCTCGGTCGGCAGCGGTTGCGGCCTCGAGGGCCTGGTCGGCGAGGAGGACGGTTACGGCGTTGACCGTCGAGTTCACATCCTCGATGCGGCGGAGGTGGGCCTCGACGACCTCGCGGCTCGACGCCTCGCGGGTCCGGATCATGCGAGCGAGGTCCACGGCGCCCAGGCGCCAGAGCTCGGTGGCGGCGGCGACCGTCATGGCGACGTCTCCTCGCCTGCATGGGCGCGCCCTCGTGCTGCCCGAAGCGCGGCGGCCACGGCGAGTGCCCCAAGCGCACCGCCCAGCCACGGCCTCGGCCGCCGCTCGGCGGGTACCTTCTGGAAAACCTGGAGCAACAGGTCGGTGTACGCCGCGATCGGCCGGCGGCCTGGGCCGCGGGCGAACACCACCCGGGTCATCGGCACGCCGAGTGGCCGCAGGTCGACCCGGAAGACGTCCGGATCGTCAGGGTCGTCGGGCAAGAGCTCGAACGTACGCGACAGACCGGGAATCGGCGTCCGAATCGTGGCCGTGAGCCGGCCGCCACGGACGCCGACGTCCACGCCGGCGAGGCCAAGGCGGCCCCGCAGGTCGCTGATGCGGGGCGGCAACGCATAGCGGCCACACAGGTCCGGCCACCTCTCCGGGTGCTGCGGGAACGACCCGTGAGGCTTCTCTTCCGACGCGGGAAGGCCGAGGAGCTCGCGGAGAAGCCCGTCGATCTCGACGGGCAGCCAGGAGTGCGCGCCCGGAGCGCCGGTCGTCATGGCGACGAGGGCGGTCCCGTCATCGGGGGCGACCAGGAGGATGGCGGCGAAGCCGGGCAGCAGCCCGTCGTGCGAAAAGGTTGGGTGCCCGTCGACGTCGCCGCGGAAGCAGCCGAGACCGACCCCCGGCAGTTGCGGGACGGGTTGGAAGCTCGGCGCGACAAGGGCCGCAAGCGATCCCGTCTCGAGGATCCGGCCGCCGGCCGCCGCACCATCGGCGTTCGACTCGAGAAGGGCCGCCCCGAGACGAGCCAGGTCGCGGGCTGTCGAGTAGATTCCGCCGCCGGCGCTTCCCAGCCACAGGCGATCGGCCACCGGTTCCGGGCCGCGCCGCCCGAATTCGTAGCCGGTGGCGCGCCGGGCTGCCATGCGCGCCGATCGGGCGAAGTCGGTGTCAACCATTCCGAGCGGCTCGAAGATCCGCTCGCGGTACAGCCGATCCAGCGGTTCGCCGGTGACGTCCTCGAGGACCTGGCCAAGCGTCGCGAAGCCGTGGTTCGAGTAGGCGAAGACCGTCCCCGGCTCGACCACGCACCGGAGGGCAGCGCCGTAGTAGCTCCGAAGCGACGGCAGAGGCTCACCGATCGCAACGCTCGCGATCGCAGGCCGGCTCATGAACGGGCCCCAGCCGGGATGGAAGACGTCACGAAGGTGGACGACCTCGGGGATGCCGGCGGTGTGGGTGAGGAGGTGGCGGAGCGTCGCCGGACGGTGGCCGGGCTTGGCGATGACGAGGCGGTAGGCGCGGAGGGCGTCGTTCGCCGGCGCGTCGAGGTCGACGAGCCCACGCTCGACCAGCTGCATGACCGCGATCGCGGTGACGAGCTTCGTCACCGAGGCGATCCGGAACACGGTGTCCTCCGTCGCGGGCCGACGCTCCGCGATCGAAGCGAGACCGCGGCTGGCGAACCGCGACGGCTGGCCCTGCTTGATGACGGCCGCGGCGATCCCGATGACGGAATGCCGATGGACGACGCCGTCGAGCCATGCCTCGAGGGCCTGCACATCGTCGCCGGGCGGCAGACGGGCGGGACCGACCTCCCTCGTGGTGTCGTCGACGGGCTCTACGACGACGCTCATACGGTCACGGCCTCTGCTACCGGCTCGGCCTCGTGCTCCGGTGGCCTCTCCGCGAGCGTTTGCCAGTCGACCTCCATCCCGCGGATCAGTTCATCGATGTCGGGGAAGCCGCGGGCGTCGGCGGTCACGACGAGCGCGAGGGTACCGGCGTACGAGAACGCGCAGACAGTCAGCCCGACGTTCCCGACGAGCTGGATGATCGGGAGCAGGGCGACGATACGGCCGCCGCGCACGTACATCGGCACCGGCGGCCCGACGACATTCGTCGCCATCACATTGACTGCCCGCTGGTGGAGATTCATGTACGCGCCCAGAGGGGTCGCGGACAGCGCGGCCATCACGTTCATGATCGCGGCCGGCTGCTGGATCCTCTTCGTGTGGCGGGTCGTGGCGACGATGCGGTCGAGCCGTCGGGCGGGATC
>DASTYU010000059.1:0-12819 GCA_035764655.1 Candidatus Limnocylindrales bacterium | reverse complement strand
GCACCACCGTGTTCGCGTGGTACCAGCTGGTCGGGGCGATGGCCACGGCCGTTGGCGCGCTGGCGGCAGGGGTTGTCGTTCAGGCGCTGCTGGATGGCGGGGCGGCCGCGGTCGGTGCCTACCGCGCGGTGATCGTCGGGTACGGGCTGGTGGGGATCGGGATCGGCGTGCTGGCCGTGACGCTCAGTCACGCGGTCGAGCCCGCGGTGCCGGTCGCGGACGCCTCGGTGCGGAACCGCCTCGGTCTGACCCGCTCCCAGCGCGTGGTGGCGGAGCTCTCGGCGCTGTTCGCGCTCGACGCATTCGGTGGCGGGTTCGTGGTCCAGAGCATCGTCGCGTTGTGGTTCGGGCTTCGCTGGGACGTCGAGCCGGCGGTCCTCGGGGCGATCTTCTTCGGGGCCAATGCGCTCAGCGGCCTGTCGGGGCTCGTCGCGGCGCGGCTCGCGGTGCGCTTCGGGCTGATCCGGACGATGGTCGGGACGCACCTGCCGTCGAACGTGCTCTTGATCCTGGTGCCGCTCATGCCGACGCTCGACCTGGCGATCGCGGTGCTCCTCCTTCGATTCGCCATCAGCCAGATGGACGTGCCCACCCGTCAGTCGTACACGATGGCCGTCGTCGATCCGGACGAGCGTTCGGCGGCGGCCGGGATCACCGGGATCGCACGAACCGCGGGCGCAGCGGCCGGGGCGGCGCTGGCGGCTCCGCTGGTGGCGGCGCCGCTGCTCGGGGGAGGGTTGCCGTTCGTCATCGCCGGGTCCCTCAAGATCGCCTACGACCTGACGCTCTGGCACCGCTTCCGGTCGCGGCCCGCGATCGATGCTGGTGAGCCGCAGGTAAGGAGCGGTTGATCGCCGGGTAAGGGCCTACGTGCATCCTGCCGCCGTGGGCAGGAACCAGCGGGAACGCAAGCAGAAGCGCGAACGACGCCAGGCGGAACGGCGCTGGACCGCGCAGGTGTTCGAAGGTCCACCCAACGGGCCAGACGTGGTCAGCCCGAGCGTCGAGGAGGTCATGGCCGCTATCGAAACGATGCCCCAGGAGCTTACGTGGGAGGTCATCGCCTCCGAGGTGGTCCCGCTCTTCCAGCGGGTGCGTCCATACCACCCGTCCATGCCGGAGCAGCTCCGGATCGTGGTGCCACCCGGCCTGAGCGTCGGGTTCGGGGTCGACATCGGGCCGGCGTTCATCACGGTCAGCCCGGAGATGGCCGAGGAATGGGGCGTGCGCGCAGACGACATCCTCGCTCGCGCGCTGGCCAACCTCGAAGGGCGCATGGCTGCCGTTCGCCCGCGCGACGTGTACGACGGCACGATCGGAGACATGCCGGTGCGCATCCTCCAGTCACCGACGGGCTCGGCGTCGACCTACGTCCTGGTGCCGCAGGCCCTGGGGCGGATCCTCGGCCGGCATCGCCAGCTGGTCCTCGCGCCGATGCGCAACCTGCTGATCTCGCTGCCGATCGGCGCCGATCGCGAGTTGGCGGCGTGGTTGTTCGACGAGTTCGCCGCGCAGGATCCGAATTGCCTCGCCCCGACGGCTTTCGTCGTGGGGGACGGGCACCTCGCGCTCGAGCCGCTCGGCGCGTCGTACGGCGCGGCGTAGGACACGCGGGGCATTTTTCGGGACGGCCGGCCCTGTCTGCGCGGCCAACGGCGGGCTAGCGTCGGCCTGTGATCGGAACCCATCGCGCGATCGACGATCGGCTGCTGCCGTCGGCGACCGAGCCGCACGAAACGCGGGTCAACACCGTGCTGCGGCCGGTCGTGTTCGGGGCCAACGACGGACTGGTGTCGAACCTGGCACTGGTCATGGGCGTCGCCGCGGCCGCGCCCGATCCGGGCTACATCCTGCTGGCCGGAATCGCCGGCCTCCTGGCCGGCGCGTTCAGCATGGGCGTCGGCGAGTACATCTCCGTGCAGAGCCAGCGGGAGCTGCTGGACTACCAGGTCGCCTTCCAGCGGAAGCAGTTGCGTGAGGTCCCCGACCAGGAGCGAGCGATCCTCGCCCGCATCTACAGCGAGCGCGGATTCAGCGAGGACGAGGTCGCCATGTTCGTCGATGCCGTCTTCGACGAGCCGGACCACGCCGTGCGCCTGCTCATCTTCGAGGAGGTCGGGCTGGACATCCGCTCGATCGGATCGCCGCTGGGCGCCGCGGCCGGATCGTTCGTCGCATTCACCGTGGGCGCCGCCATCCCGGTGCTGCCGTACCTGCTCGGCGAGGGCCAGCAGGCCTTCGTCGCGAGCCTGCTCGTCAGCCTGGCAGCGCTCGCCCTGCTTGGCGCCGGGATCGCGATCCTCACCCGGCGACCGTTGCCGTACGGTGCCGTCCGCCAGGTGTTGCTGGGCGGAATTGCCGCTGCGGTGACCTACGCGGTCGGCCAGGTCATCGGGGTCGGGCTCATCTAACTGGCAGGACTCCGCGGTCAGCTGCGCAGGTCGCGCCGCTGGAAGCCCCACGTCCCGAGGGCCACGCCTCCGATCGCGAGCACGATCGAGGCGACGATCCCGACCGGGTCCCAGACCCCGACCATCGGCTGGCCGAAGTGCGAGGTCAGCGCGAGCTGGCGCACGACGTCCGGCAGCCCGAGCAGCTGGCCGAGGAGCTGGAGGCCCCACGTGACGATCACGAAGACGACCACGATGGGCGCCGCAAAGCGCGTTCCCACCAGGCCGCCGATGGCGTGCCCGATCCCGACCAACGCCGCCGCGTAGATGGCGAGGACCGCAACACCGACGACCGGCGTGGACGCATCGGTCCCGCTCGACAGGACGCCGACACCGATCCCGGCGGCGGTCAGGGCAACGAAGATCGCGACCGACGCCAGCATGCCGACCGCCCCCGCGACCGCCCAGCGCGCGCGCGACAGCGGCGTGGCGAGGACGATCTCGAGGCGGCCCGACGTCTCGTCTGACGCCCAGCCGGCGATGAAGGTCGCCGCGGCGAGCCCGGCGAGGATCACGCCGAACTCCACGAACAGGAGCTGGAGGAACCCGCCCGCGGAGGCGTAGTCCACGTTCGGGAACACGCTCGACAGGATCTCGATGAACTGCGGCGAGTCCTGCAGCTGATCCATGAAGCCCCGTGCAGCACCACCGAGGGTCAGCCCGAACAGCCCGACGCCAAGGCCCCAGGCAACGGCCGCGCCAAGGTTGCCGCTGAGCGCGCGAGCAACCGGCCCGCCGAGCCCGAGCAGGCCGTGCGGCATCGACGGAGTCGGCAGGGCGGTCGTGACGCCGATGTCGCGTCGCGCAAACGCCTCGATGCCGATGGCCATCAGGCCGACTGCGACGGCGGCGACCAGCACGACCGACGGCCAGTCATATTCGCCGGCCAGCGCGACGTGGTTGTAGGTCCAGCCCCACCAGGTCAGGTTGGCGAATGGAGCCAGTTCCGGGACGGGTGCCCGGTATCCGTTCACGATGAACCCCGCGAAGGTGACGAAGCCGGCGATCCCGGCAGCACCGCCGCGTCCGACGAACGGGCCGAGGGCAAAGGCCAGCGCGCCGGCGGTGAGCGCCAGCAAGCCAAGCCAGATCGCGTAACCGAACGCGGAGAGGACCGTGATCTCGTCGCCCGGCAGCGTCGCAAAGGCGTTGCCCGCGAGGGCGATCGCGAGGAATGCCACGAAGATGGCAATGCCGAGCATGAGGACATGCCCGGACAGCTTCTCGAGCGCCACGCGACGCCGCGAGCGACCGGTCGCGAGGACGAACTCGAGGCTTCCCCGCTGCGCCTCGCCGGCCAGGGTCCCGGACAGCGCCAGGATCGACCAGAGGCTGAGGACGAGCGGGAAGAAGACGCCGTACTTGTACTGGAGATATCCGCCCAACGTGCCGACGTTGACGACCTTGCCGGCCATGCCCTGCAGGATCGGCGGCACGGCGTTCACCAGGTTCTCGAGCTCGGTGCGCGCCTCCTGCGTATCGAACTCCGCGGTTATGGCGCGGCTGACGCCGATGAAGATCAGCGCGAGGACGCCGGCTGCGATGATGGTGGCCCGGCGCGAGTCGCGGACGGTCTTGGCGAAGATGCTGCCGAAGCCGTACACGCGGCTCCATACCGTCGGACGGACAGCGACGGCCTGGGATGCGGTCGCCATGGCTAGTTCACCTCGACGGCTTCCTTGCCGTACTCGGCGAGGAAGGTCTCTTCGAGCGAGGGTTCGCGGCTGACGAAGTCGGCGAGGTCGTACTGCGCCGCGGCCCGCACGACCGGCGTGATGCTGCCGGACACGCGCATGCGCAGGATGTGGTCCTCGGCGACGACGTCCGACACGCCCGGCAGGGCGCTGAAGGCAGCGACCGGGACGCGGTCCGAGAACACGAGCTCGACGGTGTGGTGCGCCAGGTCGCGCAGCGCATCGGTGCGATCCACGCGGACGAGGCGGCCCTCGCGGATGATCGCGACCCGGTCGCAGGTCTTCTCGACCTCGGACAGGATGTGCGAGGACAGGAACACCGTCCTGCCTTCGGCCTTGGCTTCGCGAATGACCCCGTAGAACTCCTGCTGGATGAGCGGATCGAGCCCGCTGGTGGGCTCGTCGAGGAGCAGCAACTCGGGGCGGTGCTGCAACGCGATGATCAGCCCGATCTTCTGCTTGTTGCCCTTCGAGTACTCGCGGAACTTGCGCGTCGGGTCGACGTCGAGCCGCTGGATCAGGCCTGCCTGGTAGTCCTTGTCGACGCCACCGCGCAGGTTGGCGAAGTACTCCAGCGTCTGGCCGCCCGTCAGCTTGTCGTAGAGCACGAACTCGCCGGGCAGGTAGCCGATCCGGCGATGGATGGCGACCGGATCTTCGTGCGTATCGATGCCGAAGATGCGGGCCCGGCCGGACGTCGGCCGGATATGGTCGAGCAGGGTCCGGATCATCGTCGTCTTGCCGGCGCCGTTCGGTCCCAGGAAGCCGAACGCTTCCCCCTCATGGACCTCGAGGTCGACCTCGAGAATGCCACGGTGCTGACCGTAGAACTTGGTCAGCTTCTCGGTCTCGATGATGTTGGTCATTGAAGGACGCTCCTTCGTGCGTACATGGATGTCAATCGAACCAGTCGTGGAGGATCGTGGCGTCGTCCCACCAGCGGAGCGAGCCGGGTTTTGCCCCGAGGATCCGCTCCATTGCCTCGGGATAGGCGGACAGGGCGCCCTCGACGACTTCGAACGGGATCTCGCCGGCATGGTTGGCGACGTACAGCCAGCTGGCGTGCTCGTTGGCCCCGAGCAGGAGCGAGAGCATGACGCGCGCCGAGTGCTCGGGCGAGGTGACCGCGAAGCTGCCCTCGAGGACACCCTGCCGGATGAGCTCCGTGTAGACCGGCAGCATGCGGCCGACGACTGCCTTGCGGAACTTCTCGCGAACCACCGCGTTGTCATCCGACAGCCAGGTCCGCATCAGCCCCACGAGCAGCTCCCGCCGCTCTGTCTTGAAGCTGACGATCCCCGCGAACATCGCACGGAACCTGGCCGGCGCGGACAGGTCCGGGTCATGCACCACGGCAGCGATGTGCTCCGTCGCTCCCTCGACCATCCGGTCGACGACGCCTTCGAGCAGGGCCGCCTTCGAACCGAAGTAGTGGTAGAACGCGCCCTTCGACGTCCCGACATCGTCGATGACGTCCTGGAGGCTCATCTGCTCGTAACCCTTGGTCTGGATCAGGCGCTGGGCGGCGTCCAGGAATGTCTCGCGGCGAACGGCGTGGGCGGCCGGATCGATGGTTCTGGCCACGTGCCTCCATTAATAGACCGACTGTCGGTCTGATATTACTCCCGGGCGTCAATAGCGGCCGCGGTGCGAGAATGGCCCGATGAAGATCGGCGCCATCGTTCCCCAGGGCTGGACCGGCGAATACGACGGTTGGGAGACGCCCGCTGCATGGCAGCGGACCGTCGAGGTCGCCCGACAGGCGGACCGGCTCGGCTTCGAGTCGATCTGGCTGTACGACCACTTCCACACCGTTCCCGAACCGACCGACGAGATCACCTTCGAGTCGTTCACGACGCTCTCCGCGCTCGCCGCCCTGACGAGTCGCGTGCGCCTTGGGCACGTGGTCATCTGCACGTCGTTCCGGAACCCCGCCTTGACCGCCAAGATGATCTCGACCATGGACGCCATCAGCGGCGGCCGGATGATCCTGGGCATCGGCGCCGGCTGGAAGCGCGACGAGTGGCTGGCCTACGGCTACGGCTTCCCCGAGACGAAGGAGCGGCTCGCGATCCTTGCCGACCATTTGCCGATCATCGACGCGATGCTGCGCGGCGATCGGAGCGACCACGCGACCGTGGACGGTCGCCATGCGTCCGTGCGCAATGCGCGGAACGTGCCGAAGCCGATCCAGCAGCCGCGCGTTCCGGTGATGGTCGGTGGCAACGGCCCGAACGTGACGTGGCGGCTCGCCGCGCGCCATGCCGACGAGCTGAACGTCGACGGCATGTCGCCCCGGGAGGTCGCGGAGGCACTCCCCGTGATCCGCTCGCGCTGCGAGGAGATCGGCCGGGACCCGGCCACGCTGGCCGTCTCGGTCCACATCTGGAAATCGGACGCAGCACCGACGGGTGCACCCCGCGTCGAGCTGCTGAGCGCCTACCGGGAGCTTGGCGTGTCACGGGTCATCGCCCTCATCGAAGCGGCGACGACCAGCGACGAGGCGCTCGAACACTTCCGCGATGACGCCGTGGCAGCCGGTGCCGACCTCGGGGAGCTCGTCCCGGCGTGAGGCGGCGGGCGTTCGGCCCCCTCGCGATCCTGTTCGTCATTGCCGCATGCGGTTCGACCACGACGCAGAGCGCTGCTCCCACCGTGACGCAGGGCGCCGCCACCGCATCGGCCGTCGCGGGACCCCTCGAGATCCGTGGCGGCGACCTGCCTCCGGGCAACTACACCCACAGCGGTTTCGAGCCGAGGATCACGTTCGATCTCGACGAAGGCTGGCGGGGCGTCCAGAACACCAACGGCTTCTTCGACGTGCAGCAGGACCCCGACACGCCCGACGTGATCGCCGTGCAGTTCGGCAACGCCGAGGCGGTGTTCGGCGAGGACCGCGCCGCCGTCGAGATCGACGAAGCCGCCGACGCAGCGCCCAACATTCGCGAGAACGCGGGGCTGAACGTGATCGGCGAAAGCCCGTCGCTGATGTCCGGGCTCGAGGGATATACCGTCGAAGTCGAGAACGCCACTGAAGGAGACGTCCAGGTCCTCCGCGTCCCCGCCGGCCCGCTGGCCATCGCGCCGGATCGCCGCCTGTGGATGTCGTTCTTCGATACGCCCAACGGAGTGCTCGCGGTCATGGTCGGCGGTTCGGTCGCCCGCTGGAAGGACAGCCTCGCCATCGCCGAGCCGGTCCTCGAATCCGTGCGCATCGGCGACGCAGCCCCGTGACCTGACCCGTGCGCGCCTTCGTCATCGACGGTCCGGGTCGGGGAGGGGTGCGCGACGTGGAACCGCCGCGCGCCGGGCCGGGACTTGCCGTCGTCGAGGTCGAGCGGGTGGGCTTGTGTGGAACCGACGAGGAGCTGTTCAGCGGCGAGATGTCGTACTTCCACACGGGCGACGCGGCATATCCGCTACGCCCCGGTCATGAGTGGTGCGGCCGGGTCGTGGAGGTCGGTGTCGGCGTCAAGCCGTCCTGGGTCGGCCGGCGCGTCACCGGTGACACGATGCTGGGCGACGGGACCTGCGAGCGCTGCCGGAGCGGTCGCCAGCACCTCTGCGAGAACCGCCACGAGATCGGCATCCGGCGCGGCTGGCCGGGCGCGCTCGCAGAGCGCCTGCCGGTCCCCGCCTCGGCGCTCCTGCCGCTGCCCGACGCGGTCGACCCGACCCTCGGCGCCCTCGTCGAGCCGGGTGGCAACGCGGTTCGTGCCCTCCGCGCGGCCGATGTGCGGCCCGGCGAGCGCCTCCTCGTGTTCGGCCCGGGCGCCATCGGCTGCCTGGTCGCCATTCTCGCTGCTGCCGACGGCATCGAGGTCCATCTCGTCGGCCGCAGTGACGGGTCGCTGGCGTTCGCGCGGTCCCTCGGCTTCGAGCACGTATGGACCGACGACACGATCCCGGGCATGGCCTTCGACGGTGTCGTCGACGCGACCAACGCGGCGGCGGTCCCGGCGCGAGCCGTCGAGCTCGTCGAGCCCGGGCGGCGCGTGTCGCTGATCGGGATCGCGGGGCAGCCGAGCCTCGTCGACACGCGCATGGCCGTCCTGCGCGAGATCACGATCTCCGGCGTCCTCAGCGCATCGGGCGGCCTCGCCGAGGCGATCGATCGCTACGCCTCGGGCAGCGTGGACCCGCGACCGCTGGTCGCCACGACGGTCGGCCTCGACGATGTCGCAGCGGTGCTCGCGGGACGGCGCGACGCGGCATGGGGCAACGCCCCGAAGATCCACGTCGACCCGCACCGCTGACGTCGCTGCCGGGGCCGCTATTCCAGCGCGGCCTCCACGTCATATCCGGCCGCCAGCGCGATGCGTGGTGCCGCCGACACGATCCGCGGCGTGCCCACGAGGCCCGCCACCGCCATCAACGTCGCAAGCAGGTCCTCCTGCCTCGCGCCCACGCGCTGGGCTTCCTCGACCGCACAGCGGAACGATGCCGCTGGGGCGTCGAGTGCGACCAGCGCGCCGAGCCGGACCAGCGCCTCGGTGCGCGGGTCCAGCTGCACGCCGTGACGGCTGGGTGCGTCGTCGTCCCCCAGCGAGGCGATCAGCCCGGTGTCGCCGATGGTCAGTCGGCGGAAGGCCTCCTCGGCCAGGGTGCCCATGGTTCCCTCCTCCAGGGATACGGGTTCAAACGGCTTGTCCCGCTTACTCATCCGCCCCGCCCCTGAGCAGGACACGGAACAACACGTAGAAGCTGACGATGAGGGTGATCCCGAACGCGATCATCGCGACGTAGGCCAGGCCGGTATACGCGGCCAGCGCCGGCTGGAGCAGGATGCTCATCGCGATGGCGGTCCCGATGAGCTGGCCGACGACGATCAGTCCGACGGTCGCCTGCTGGCCGAGCCCGCTCACGCCGTCGATCGACGCCGACAGCTGGGACGTGTCGACCTCGACCACGATCTTCCCCTGCTGAAGCAGGTCGAGCCACTTGAGCGCCGACGACTCGAGCGACGGCGCGCGCCGGCCGAGCTCCTTGGCGACCCGCACCGCGGTGCCCTGCAGGCGCTTGGCGACCTTGTCCGGCTCGAGCGATTCAAGCAGGGCGAGGCGTGCTTCCTCGACGGCGGCGAGCGCGAGATCGACCGTCGGCGAGAGGGCTCGCGCGGTCTCCTCGGCCTGGATCGTTGCCTTGATCGCGAGCGTGAGGCTGCTGTCGAGGCGCAGGCCGTTGTCGAAGACCGCACCCATGAACGACGTCAGCGCCTCGCCGATCGACTCGGCCTTGCCGTACACGAGGTACTGGCGCGCGAGCCGGTCGACGTCGGCGCGGAAGCTGGCCTCGTTGAACTGGGCGGTCGGCTTGCCGAGCGCGAGCAGGCCGTCGGCGATCCCGGTGATGTCCACTTCCTTGACCGCGTAGATCAGCCCGAGGAGGTCCACCCGTTGCGTGGCGTTGAGCTGCCCGACGAGCCCGAGGTCGAGGAACACCAGCTTGTGCTGCTCCGGGTCAGCCAGCAGGTTGCCCGGATGTGGATCCCCATGGAAGAAGCCATCGATCAGGACCTGCTTGATGACCGAGCGGATGAACGTCGAGCCGAGGTCGTCCGTATTGAAGCCGGCCTCGCGCAGCGCCGCGACGTCCGAGACCTTGATGCCGCGGATGTACTCCATGGTCAGCACGCGCGTGCCCGACAGCTCGTCATGGATGCGCGGGACCGCGATCTCCTCGAAGCGCGCGAGGTTGTCCGCGAGGCGCTTCGCGTGGTACGCCTCGTTGCGATAGTCGAGCTCTTTCAGGACGCCCCCGGCGAACTCGGCGACGAGGCTGCGCACGCCGATCTGGCGGGCGTATCGCAGGCGGCGCTCGGCGACGCCGGCCAGCTCGGTGATGACACCGAGGTCGGCCTTCGTCTTGGCCACGATCCGCGGCCGCTGCACCTTGACCACGACAACCGAACCATCGTGGAGGGTGGCGCGGTGCACCTGCGCGGTCGACGCCGCGGCAAAAGGTTCGTGCTCGATCGAGGCATACAGCTCCTCGGGCGTTCGGCCGAACTCGGCGCGAATGACCTCACTGGCCTCCTCCCATGGGAACGGCGCGGCCTCGCTCTGGAGCTTCGACAGCTCCGCGATGACCTCCGGCGGGAGCACGTCGCTCCGGCTCGCCACCATCTGGCCGATCTTCACGTAGGTCGGTCCGAGCTGCTGGAGAAGCTCGCGGATCCGTTCCGGGCCCGTGGCCACGACGAGCTCCGGCTCGTTGAGCACGACCCGCGTGAACCAGCGCCGCAGTCGCCCCACCGGCGTCGGATCGAGTGCCGATTCGAGCGCCGCGGCGTAGACCGTTTCGTAGACCTGCTGGAGGCGCAGGTTCTCGATGATCAGGCTGCGCCGCGGCGTGGGCAGCGAATCGAGCAGCCGCCACATGGCCGGCATGCCGCGACCGGATTCGAGGCGCGGGCGGTTCAGCCCGAGCACCGCCCGCACGATGGTCGTGAGCAGCGTGTAGAGCGCGCCGATGACCAGGAACCACAGCACCTGCGGGCTGGCGATCGTGGCGATATCCGGTGCCAGGAGCGCTGCCACCCACAGGACGATCGTGTTCACGATCACGAGGAAGATGCCCATCGTCGAGAGCAGCAGCCGCCCGGTGAAGGCGACGATCACCGGGCGCACGAAGCGTTCGGCGAGGACCAGGATCCCGGCGGCGACGAGGACGGCCGCCAGCCCCGCGCCGCGGAAGTCGAGGATTGGCGCCTCGCTCGGGCCGAACGGGAATGGCTGCGAGACCTCGATCCGGCTGAGCAGCAGAACGATGACGAGGAAGATCAGCGCGTCCGCGACCGCCTCGACCAGGAACCTGCGCATTCGGTCCCCTCTGCCTGGGTTCTCGGTGGCGCGCGTCAGCCCGCGCGGCGGGCGCGGCTACGAGGCTTGGGAACCTCGCCGGCGTAGAACTCGAGGGCGGTTCGCGTCTTCGTTTGCTGGACACCGGTCAGGGTGACACCGCGGCTCTTGAGGTACGCGCGCGTCTCGATCGCGACCGCGAACGCATCCGCAGGCGCGCACTTCGTGGAGAGCTCCAGGATTCGCGAGCCGTCCGGGTACAGCCACATCTCGGCGACCATCGGCCGCTGCGCCGGCTTCGGCCCGTCACCGAGCGCGGCATTGAAACGGCCCTTCAGCAGGAACGTCGGCCCGAGCGGGACCAGCGTGTCGAGCTCGACTCCTTCGGGTGCGTACCGCTTGAAGAACGCGCGCTGCTGCTTCGAGAACAGCTTGCGCAGCGGCTTCCCGCCGCGCACCGTGTCCCAGATGTCGGCTCCCGTCGAGCGGCCCTTGAAGGACGCCGAACAGACATAGCCGCCGGGCAGCACGTCCACCTCGACGTTGAACGAGGGGTCCTGCCGCAGCTCGGCCGGCAAATCGGACGGCACGACTGGCCGCAGCTTGATCACGGTATCGCCCTTGCCGCCTGCGATCCGCCGTGCCCGCACCACGATGCCCGCCTTGTTCAGCGCGAGATCCG
The DNA here is from genome assembly GCA_035764655.1 of Candidatus Limnocylindrales bacterium. Lineage (GTDB taxonomy): Bacteria > Chloroflexota > Limnocylindria > Limnocylindrales > CSP1-4 > DASTYU01. The sequence goes on along the minus strand of DASTYU010000059.1, from coordinate 1,193 downwards.
GCGTGTCGAAGAAGTACACCTGCCGTGGCTGGGTCTCGACAGGATCGATCGGCAGGCCGCGGATCGTGTCGCGGTGGGATGACGGCGGGACCGTGAGCTTCAACTCCGTGCTGTCCGCACCCGACAGGAGGCCGACGAGCTTCTGGAGATCGTCCGCCGTAAGCCGCGACGGGGCGCGACGGGCGGTTGTCGTGGCCTTCCGGCCGGTCGTTGGCGTGCGCTTCGCAGTCCCTGGCTTGGCCGCCGCGGCCGTCGTCATCGCTCTGCCCTCATTTCGTTGCCTCGTCGTCGTATCCGAACCGCTCGTCCAGCACGCCGTGGCGCAGGCCGCGGTCACTCACCGTCAGGCGTTTCACGCCGAGCTTGTCCATCACGATCCGGACGACGCATGCGCCGGCGAGGATCACCTCGGCGCGCTTCGGCTGGAGGCCGACGATCGACCGCCGGTCCTCGGTCCCGGTCGTGCGGTACAGCTCGATCTGGCGATCGATTTCCGATCCTTCGAGGACTGCGCCCTGGACACGATCGGGGTCGTACGGATCAAGCTCGAGTGCGACCGCGGTCAGGTTGGTGATCGCCCCGCCCATGCCAACGAGGACGTCGACCGGCGGGCGCCCGTCGAGCCGGCTCAGGTCACGCGAGATGGCCGCTCGCGCGTCTCGAAGCGTCTCCTCGGACACCGTGTCGTGGAGTCCAAACTGCTCCGTGTAGCGCACGGCCCCCACGTTGACGCTCCACTGCTCGTCGACGGCATCGTCGTGGCCGAACGTCAACTGCGTGCTGCCGCCGCCGGTGTCGAGCACGGCGGCAGTGCCAGGCGGCGTCGGGAGCCCGGCGCGGACCGCGAGGAACGCGATCCGGCTCTCCTCCTCCCCGGGGATCACCTCGATCTCGACTCCTGTTCGGTCGGCAATCTCCGCCACCACCTCGGGGCCGTTCGAGGCCATGCGCAGGCCGGCCGTCCCAACCGCGGCGATCGCCAGGACCCGCTGCGCGCGGGCCTCCTCGGCCATGCCAGACACCGCGGCCATGGTGCGTTCGAGCGGCGCGCGGCCGATGGGGCCGCCTTCGGTCAATCCTTCGCCAAGGCGGGTCAGCTCGGCCCGATCGACGAGCGTCCGCCAGCCACCCTGGGCCGTCCGCTCGGCGATGTGGAATTTGATCGAGTTCGTGCCCGCGTCGATCACCGCGTA
>DASTYU010000058.1:0-34133 GCA_035764655.1 Candidatus Limnocylindrales bacterium | reverse complement strand
GCCCTGCCAAGCGGCGCAGTCGATATCACGGACACGGCCACGGGCCAGAGGTTGGTCCGCGAGGCGAAGGGCCGCTACGCGGAGAAGGGCCATCGGTCAGGCGCCCTGCGCGCCGTCAGGGACGCGACCGGCATCATCATCGCCCCCGTCGATACGACGTTCGACACGTATCCGGTCACGCTCGCGGACGGCCGCGCGGCCACGGCACTGGCACCGGTCACCGCCGACGATCCCGAACCCGCCGCGGCTGTCGCCGCCGGAGAGATGGAGCTCGCGGCCGCACCGACCTGGTCGTTCGTGGGCAACCACTGCTTCACCCAGATCAGCGACACCTGGGCGACGCTGGATCACTGCTACTACAAGTACAAGCTCGCGAGCGACGGATCCAGCACGTATGACTGGTATGCCCTCCACCGCTTCGGAACGGCGAGCAACAACTCGCCGTGGGTGCTCGACTCGGCGAAGATCCGCGCGTACCGCTACTCGGGCTCGTCCCAGACCTGGGCGGACTGGACGCCACGAACGAACTGGTCGGGCGGCAGCTGCTCCACGGTCAGCATCGGGATCACGACGCCCGTCGGCGGTCTGTCCAAGTCGTTCGAGCGCTGCCCGGAGAAGGTCACGTTCACGAAGTCCGCGAATGGCACCCAGCCCGATTACGCACAAACGTGGTCGGGGCGGCGGACGCGCGGCAACCGGGAACTCAACTTCGAGATCGCCGTCCGGGTCAAGCAGAACGGGACCGCAACCTGGACGCTTCCGGCATCGGTCAATGGGGGCCCGTACTAGGTGACGCGATGACCCGCCTCCTCATCCCGCTCATCCTCATCCTGGCGGTCGCGGCCTGCATCTCGGGTGGGCCGCCCGCCGGGACGATCCCGTCGGTGGAACAAGCCCGCCGCCACCTCGACGAAGTCGTCCGCCTGGCGCGGGCGGGTGACTTCGACGGGATGTGCGCCCTGGGCGACGCCAACTGCGAGCGCAGCCTCGACATGGCCGGTCGGGACGCCGTCCCGCCCGATCCGCCGAACGTCGTCGGCATGAGGACCGTGCCCACGACCAGCGCGAACGGCCAGCACTCGTTCGGGGGCATCGTGTTCGTGCTGTGCGGGGTCGACGGGCGCGGCCAGCCCTACGACTCGGAGATGCTCGTCTTCAACGACGGCAACGGCCTGCGCGCCATCAACCCGGTCTACTGGGGCCCAACCCGCATCGCCTCGAGCCCGCAGACGGCGGCCACGTTCGAGCCCGTCTCCTGCTGAGACGCTCGGTCCGGGATGGTGCCGGAGGTGAGATTCGAACTCACACGCCCTTTCGGGCGGCCGATTTTAAGTCGGCTGCGTCTGCCATTCCGCCACTCCGGCCCGCTGAAGGGTACCTGCGGTGCGGTCAGCCGCGCCGCGCGCGGAGGGCCAGGAACAGCGGGATTTCGCCGTCGGCGTTTCCTCGGGCGGGCCGCCGGCCGGGCCGTTCGCCCTCGGGCAGGTCGCCCGGCTCGCGCAGGGCATCGACCGCGAACCCATGGGCGGCGAGTCCGTTGACGTAATCGCTCAAGGGCCGGTGATACGAACGCGTAGGGGCGCTGCCGCCGACGGCGCCCATCGGCACGGCCATCGGCGTCAGATAGGCATCGATTCGGCGATATGTGAGCTTGCGGCCCTCGTCGTAGCCCCATCCGGAATGGCGCGGCTGGCGGAAGGCAGGATGGGTCATGACGATCACGACGCGGCTCGCGGGCCGAAGCGCCCAGTCCAGCGAGTCGAGCACCGGGCCCAGCGGGTCCATGTCCTGGATGCTCAGCAGGAACGCGGCGGCGTCGTACCCGCCCTGCCGAAGCTCGCGGAGCCCCGAGAGCCGGCGCGCATCGCCGACCACGAACCGCCCGGCGCGGCCGTGCCGCCGCCTGGCCGCCTCGATCAGACGAGGGCTGGCGTCCACGCCGGTGTAGCGGGCGCCGGCGCGGACGACCTTCGGCGCCAGGACACCCTGGCCGGCACCGATGTCCAGGATCTCCTCGCCTTCCCGGGGATCGAGCAATTCGAGTCCGACCGGCAGCACGATGCGCTGGTGGTAGCGGCTCCCCTGCCCGCCGACCCAGCCGTCATACCAGGTCGCCTGGCGATCCCACGCGGACGACGCCGCGGGAGCGCGACGGGGCCGCGCCGTCGATCGGGCCGCGGTGCGCGGTGCGGATCTTGGGGGACGGCGCTGGTCGGACACAACCCAAGGGTAGTGCCCGCACCACCGTCCGATCAGGGAGCGGACGGCCCCCAGCTTGGGAAATCCACAGATGACGTTCCGCTCGTGAGCTGACGCAGATCCGAACCATCTGCCGCGGTCGAATAGAGCTCCGTGCTTTCGGCGCTCGGCAGGTGCATCGCGAAGACGATGCGCGATCCATCCGGCGACCAGTCAGGCCGATAGAGGAACGCATCGAACGACGGGGCCGCCACCTGGATCGTCTGGCGCTCCGTCCCATCGGGGCGAACGACGTAGAGCAGGTGCGACGTGCCGCCGAACAGGATCCACTGCCCGTCGGGCGACCAGCGCGCGCTCGGCAGCTGCGGATGGGCGAAGCCCGTGATCGTGATCGCTTGCGTCTCCGCCTCGCCGATCGTGCCCACGTGGATCTCGGCCGTCTGTCCGCTGACCGGGTCCTCGCCGCTCCCACACATCACGCGAACGAATACGAACTGCGTGCCGTCCGGCGAGAAGTCTGCAGGCGCGTCCTGGCCGGTACATTCGCTCGCGCTCCCGCGCACACCCGGGAATGGGTCGATGGTCAGCCGCTGCAGCTCCGTGCCGTCGGCGGCTATCGTGTAGATCCCGTCCGACGACGGATCGTCAAGGTCGGCAGCGCTACAGAGAAGCCGCTCGCCGTCGGGCGACCATGCCCCACAGCCCAGGTCGAAGGCACCATCGACGTCGAGCACCTGGACGTTGGACCCGTCCGCGTCGGCGACCGCCGGCCGCGCCCGCTCGCCGTCCCGCACGACGCTCTGGAGCAGGATTCGCGATCCGTCCGGTGACCAGACGAGGCCGTCAGCAGGGAACGGCAGATCCAGCTGCTGTTCCCCCTCGCCATCGGCGTTGATGGTGAAGGTCCCGATGTTCGGACCAAGCGGTCCGACCTCGGCGTCATAGCGCGTGAACGCGATTCGCCCGACGAGCGGCAGCGCCGGATTGATCGAGGGACCCTCCGACTTCGTTGGCGAACCGACGGGCGGACCGACGCTCGTGGACCGGCCGAACGGCGAGAGCAGATAGATCCCGGCGACAGCGACGATCACGGCCGCGGCGACCAGCAGCGGCTGGAAGCTCACCGAACGGTCCCATGGCAGCGCGAAGCCGCGCCGCTGGTCCATCGTCCGGACAGAGGTCGTGATGGCCCGGCGGGTCGTCGCGGGGAGCTCGGTCGGGCCTTCGTCGAGCCATGCCCCGATGATCACATTCGGATCGCGCATGTCGTTCATGCCGGACGGACCTCCGGGACATCGGTGTCGCTGTCGGCCCCGAGCGCCGTGCGCAGGAGGCGGGTGGCGTGAAAGAGCCGGGACTTCACGGTGCCGAGTGGAATGCCGACAACCTCGGCGATCGTGGCCAGGGGCATCCCGACGTGGTGATGCAGGACGACGACCGCGCGATGCTCCGGGGTCAGCTCCCGGAACGCCTGCTCGAGCGCATGCCGGTCGGCAATGGAGGTAATCGAGTCGGGTGCTTCGGGCCCGTCGATGGGAAGCGCCCGGATGTTGGTCGTCCAGCGCTTGTGGCGGCGGTATTCCTCGTAGCAGGCATTCACCAGGAGGCGGTGAAGCCACACGCCGAACCGTTCCGGGTCGCGCAGCTTCGGCAGCTCGCGCCAGCACAGCAGAAACGCCTGCTGCACCGCGTCCTGGGCGCGTTCCACGTCGCGAAGGATGCGATAGGCGATCGCGTAGCAGCGGTCACCGTGCAGGTCGACGAGCTCGGCGAAGGCGGCCTCGTCCCCGTTGCGTGCCCGTTCGACCAGCGCGACCGTCACCGCGGCCTCCGTTGCGCACCCGCACGTCGGGCGCTTCCATTCCAAAGATGGTCGGGACGCCCCAAAGGTTCAGCGCCCGGTGTGCGAAGTGTGGCCGAGCTAGAAGTCCCGGCGCCCCTCGAACGACGCCTCCACCCGCGGGCGCGTGCGCTCATAGATCCCGATCCGCTGGCCGCCTGGGGTGGCGAACGTGCAAACCGGCCCCTGCGGGATCTCCAGTGAATGCCCTTCGGTCCAGCCTCGCGCGCGCAGCGTCGCCGTCATGTCCTGCAGGTTCGCGACGCGATATACGAGCACGGGCACCTCGCCTTGGAGGTGCCCGGCGAGCAGGAGCTTTGGCGGACCGGCGGTCAACTCGATCATCGCGACGCGGGTCCCCATCTCGTCGATCGCGAAGATCAACCGGGCGCCGAGCACGCCGGTGAAGTACGCGGCGTCGGCCGCGACATCGCGACTGGGCATGTAGACATAGTCGAGTTGCGCGAACACCCCGGTGCCGGGACTACCTCGCCCGCGTCGGTCGCCGCCCGGCCACGAACCCGGCCCCGAGGAGCGCAATCCCGGCCAGAAGCAATGCAGCGGCGACGGATCCGGCGAGCCCTGGACCCGAGCCGGCCTGCGCGTCGGTCGGCGGCAGGGTCACCGCCGGTGCCAGCACGTCCGGTTCGGGGTCGGGCGCCTTCGGTTCGGGCGTCGCCGTGACCGGCGGGCACAGGCCGTCGACAACCGACTGGTCGAGCACGATCGTGATCGGCTCCGTCGGTACCTCGCCGGGGATCGGCACGTCGACCGTCCCGAATGGCGTCGTCGTCTCGGTGCAGCCTTCGTCGTTGATCACGACCGGCTCGCCTGGGACCCCGAAGACGGCGAACCGAGCTGCGGCTGGCTGCTCGGGCGTGCCCCACTCGCGGAGCGACACGCTGAAGGTCCCGTCGGCGGCAACGTCGATTTCCGTCCTCACACCCTCGGATTCCGGCGTCTCGAACTCGTCGACCCGCGCCGACTCGACGACGCCGGGGTTGCCTCCAGTGTCGAGGACGACGCCGGCCGCCTCGACCGTCGGAGTCGCATCGGCAGCGAGGACGGTTCCAGTCCCGGCGACCGCGAGGACAACGCCGGTGATCCATGCAACGCGACGACCAAGGGTGCCCACCGTGATCCCTCCAGTGTGTCGCCGAACACTAGCAGGCCAGGATCTCCTCGACGTCGCCCGCTGAACGCTGATGCGCCCTTTCATCGCGGGTCGATCACGCGAGCCTCGCCAGCCGGATGTGCGGAGAGAGTGGAGAGCGACCGCAGTCGAACCGGTGAATCGTGGCCTGCAGAGGGCCCAGGCGTCGCCCTCAGTCGCCGATCCGCTCGCACGGGATCAGCAGGTGCCATTCGGTCGTGACCTGTCCGTACGGGAGCGGAGACAACAGGACACGCGCGTTGTCGGCGGCCTGGCCGCAGGCGGTGGCCGCGCCGCGGAACGCAGTCGGGTAGTCCGGACCCCGCGAGGCAGACGTCTGAAGCCGGAAGTCCTGCGCGAATCCGACGGCGACCAGTAGCGCCATTGCCGCGATCGCGAAGCGTCCGGTCCGCCCTGCTCCAGGCGACGCGGGCGTTCCATCGGCCGTGCGGGTATTCGGGCGTGCGGCCAAGGCGAGGGCGAGGAACGCGGCGATGACCATGAGCGCGACGGTGGTGTACGTGTAGCGCGCCGCCGGATGGTTGTTGAGGTAGGTGGTGACCCAGAACAACACAGCACCCGCTGCCACAAGGGCCGCGACGGCAGCGGGTCCCAGCCAGTGACGCGGGATCCCCGCGACCATCCGCGCGTGATACGCGCCTGGGCCGGCCGGCTCGTCGGGCGCGATGGCAGGGGCGCGATCGCGGATCGCCCGAGCCACGAGCACCACCGATGCCGCCACGAGGACGAGCGCCACGAACATGTCCGGGACGATCGAGCGACTGCCGAACGGTCCGTGGAGGACGACGCTGTCCCAGTACCAGCGGATCGGGTCGAGGATCCTGACTGGGAGATCCGGGACCGGAGGGCGCGGCGAGATGAGGCCGTAGGCCGCCTGGACGACCGTCAGGAAGACGGCGCCCCCGAGGAGCGCGTCGCGCAGGCGACGCCGCAGCAGCCGGTCAACGATCAGGAACGCGACGAGCATCAGTCCGAACGGGGACGTCGCGATCGTCAAGAGGATCAACGTGCCGTCCGCTGCGTCGATGCGGTGACCGAGCCAGCCGCATGCCACGATCGTCAGTGATGCGGCAAGCAGGATCCAGTGGAGATTCGTGATGTTCCCGGCAACCTCCAGGCCGGCCGGGTGGATGAGCGTCAGCGCAACTGCCGCGGCGACCGCAGCAACCCGCGATCCTGTGACGTCCATGATTGCGCGAGCGAGGAGCACAGCCGCGATCCCCGCGACTGCGGCGGCGAGGAGCGTCACGGAGTAGGAGAATCGCTCGGGCGGCAGCGCGGCTGCGATCGCCCCAAGGAACCGCGACACCAACTGCAGCCATCCGTCGTAGGGCGTCACGAGACACGTCGCAGGCGACGGGTCCGTCATCGGGCATTGCCCGTACACCTGCCCATCCTCGGCCCAGACGGTCCGGAAGCGCGGGATGGTCAGTTGCCGGAACGTGGCTCCGACTCCGACGATGACGAACGCGGTCGCCAAAGCCCCGATGGTGAGAAGCGTCGCCACCGACGGCAAGGGCCGCGTGGTCGCCGCGCCGCGCTCGCGGGCGGCAAGGTCGGTCACCTTCACGACGTCCGCGTCATTGGGTCCATGTCGGCAGCGGCTCCGGTTGGAGCGACATCAGCGACGCGGACCAAACGGAAGATCCTGGGCGGCACTGCTGACGGCCGGTGATGTCCTCGCTCACCCTCGGATTGTGGAGGCGACGACCGGAGTCGAACCGGTGAATAGCGGTTTTGCAGACCGCCGCGTTAGGCCACTTCGCCACGTCGCCACCGTTCGCCGTTCCGGGATACGGCGGATGTGTTGGCTGCCCCTCGAGGATTCGAACCTCGGTTCACGGATCCAAAGTCCGCTGTCCTACCACTAGACGAAGGGGCAGCGCCTCGTCCCGGACAAAGAAATGGAGCGGAAGACGGGACTCGAACCCGCGACCCTCACCTTGGCAAGGTGATGCTCTACCAACTGAGCCACTTCCGCCCGTTCACTGTTTGCGACCACCGAATGGTGGTGCCGAGAGCCAGAATCGAACTGGCGACACCGCGATTTTCAGTCGCGTGCTCTACCAACTGAGCTATCTCGGCCCGATGGCCAACCAGGCTTTGGCCGCCCGTCGGCGACGCGAAGGGTACCACGCGTCTCGACGGCCCATCAAATGACTCGCGGCCGAGGATGGCCAGATTCCCATGGGTGGAAACGAAGGCCAGAAACCCGAACCCCGGATCCCCCGATTGGGCCCCGCTTGACCCCACGACGCGGACAAATTTTCATCGCCGCAACTCTGGCCAGGATCGGCCGTTCGTCCTTGGCCTAACGGTCTCCGGGTGGGAAATTGGCCACGTCGGCGCCTCAACGCCGGCCGCCCGACGGCCTCTACTCAAGGCCCGCCAGGGTTGCCGCTTCGGGTGCCGAAAGGGGCGCTTCCCCGGTCAGTTCGCGCAGGCGGTTGATCCGGTCCACGATCGCCGGGTGGGTCGAGAACAAGTTCGACGAGCGCTCCTCGAACTTCTTGATCGGGTTCGTGAAATACATGTGTTGCGTGCCGCGGTTGGCGACCTCGAGAACCTCGGTATCGGCCGAAATCTTGGCCAGGGCTCGCTCCAGCCCATACGGGTTCCGGGTCAGCTCGACCGCCGACGCGTCGGCCAGGTATTCGCGTTGCCGGCTCACCGCGAGCTGAATGAAGCGGGCGATGATTGGAGCCAGGATCGCCAGCGCGATGGCGATGAAGAAGATGATCAGCTGCGCCCCGCCGCCACCGTCGCGGTCTCGACCGCGCCGGCCACCGCCCCAGAAGGTGAAGCGCAGGAAGAAGTCGGCCAGGATCGCGATCGCCCCGACCATCACCCCGACGATCAGCGCGAAGCGGATGTCGAAGTTCCGGACGTGCGACAGTTCGTGGCCGATGACTCCCTGCAATTCCTCGCGGTCGAGCTTCTCGAGCAGCCCGGTGGTGATCGCGACCGACGCGTGCTTGGGGTCGCGGCCCGTGGCGAACGCGTTGGGCGCGGAGTCGTCGATGACGTACACCGCCGGCATCGGCACGTTGGCGGCGATCGCCATCTCCTGGACGACGTTCATCAGCTGCGGCGCTGCCTGCGCATCCACCGGACGAGCGCCCGATGCTGCCAGGACGAGCTTGTCGCCCTGAAAGTACGTCCCGACCGCGATCACGCTACCGAGCAGGAGCGCGGCGCCCGTCGCCGCTACGCCGCCGGCCGGATCACCGGCAATGGCGTAGCCCACGAAGAACCCGAGCAGGCACAGCACGGCGACGACGAACGCCGCGAGCAGGAACGAGTTGCGACGGTTCGCCGACGCCTGGGCGAAGAAGGTGGTTGCGGCCACGGGCCCTCGCGCGGGTCCGCAGTCAGCTGATGCTCAGGTCGACCGTCGGGACGTTGGCGGCCTCGGGTTCGGCGTCAAAGAACTCGCGCCGGGTGAAGCCGAGCGGGCCTGCCAATAGGACGTTCGGGAAGACCTGGATGGCCGTGTTGTAGTCGAGCACGGTCGCGTTGTAGTGCTGTCGGCTGAACGAGATCTGGTTCTCGGTCGTGGTCAACTGCTCCTGCAGCTCGAGGACGTTCTGATTGGCCTTGAGCTCCGGGTAGTTCTCGACGACCGCGAACAGCGAGCGCAGCGTGCTGGTCAGCGCGTTCTCCGCAGCGGCCTGCTGGGCCGGTCCCTGCGCCCCCGCGGCAACCGCCGCGGCGCGGGCGTTGGTGACGTCGGTCAGCACCTTCTGCTCGAAGCCCATGTAGCCCTTGACGGCATTCACGAGGTTCGGGATCAGGTCGTGGCGCCGCTTGAGCTGGACCTCGATCTGGGCGAACGCCTCGTCGATCCGCAGGCGCCGCTGGACGAGACCGTTGTAGATCCCGATCGCCGCCACGACGAGCAGGACGACGATGACGGCGATGATGATCAGGGGAAGATTATCCATACCCTCCTCCGCGCGGCTCCGGCGGAGCCCTGCCTAGGTGACTGCAAGTCTACTGCCCCACCTGCGGCACGGACCAACGGAGCCGCGCAACGCTCCTCGAGCCGGCTAGAGGCACTGCGTGAAGAAGATCCCCAGATTGGACAGGCCCCGACAGGCAGGCCCCGCGAACTGCGCCTCGAGCGGGATCTCGCCGTCCGGCCCGACGCCGATGTACGTGCTGGCATCGACGACGCCGTCGCCGTCGAAATCGAAACCGAGCAGCCCGTGGAAGCCCTCGCCGGACTCCGGATCCACGATGCCCTGCTCGATGCGCCGTTCCAGTCCACGGCTGAGCCACACGATCTCGTCGTTCGGCCCGAAGACCACCTGCGTCCCGGCGGCAGGCGGCTTGCTGAGGTTGGTGCACTCGAAGGCCAGGACTGATGTCACCATCAGCAGGCTGAGCGCCACGCCGCTGAGCGCCGCAACGATGGATCTGCGCATCTCGTCACCCCACGTACGGACCCCGGCGGAGGGTCAGTATGTGCCGCCGCGTCGACCGACTCAAGGGATGGTGGGCGGTACAGGACTCGAACCTGTGACTTCCTCGGTGTAAGCGAGGCGCTCTGACCAACTGAGCTAACCGCCCGGCTGCGGAGCATAGCGGCCCGGACAGCAAAACGACCGCCGGAGCGGACGGTCGTCAGGGGATGCGGCGTGGTGCCCAGGCCGGGACTTGAACCCGGATGAGTTGCCTCATACGCCCCTCAAACGTACGCGTATACCAATTCCGCCACCTGGGCAGGTGTTGCCTCGGGTCCGAGCGTGAGGGAGTGGTACCGAGGGAGGGACTTGAACCCACACGACCTTGCGGCCACTAGGTCCTGAACCTAGCGCGTCTGCCTATTCCGCCACCTCGGCGCCGGACCACACGACCGTCTACCGGTCGTCAGCGAGGCGCCATGTTAGCACATCCCAGAATCGGTCACTGGGGTCCGAAACCTGGCGGAGCGAGGGTCCCACCACCTGGTCATGGACCACCGTCGTCTCGTCCGCGTACAGCAGCGGGATGATGTAGCGACCCTTGGTGAGTTCCTCCTGGACGGCGCGGTAGGCCTCCTTCCGCTCCGCCTCGGTCCCCGGCTCGCGGGCCTCGCGGAGGAGCCGGTCGAGCCGCCTGTCCTGGAGGCCGATGACGTTCGAGCCGCCGGTCAGGGTCTGGGTTGATGCGAGCAACGGGTAGAGGTCGGGGTCCAGACCGATCGCGATGTCGCCGACCGCCGCCTCGTACTCGCCGCGCGTCAGCCGCTCGCGGACGAACTCGGCCGCGGGCAGGCCCGTGTGCTTGGTGGAGATCCCGAACGCGGTCCAGCTGCGGGCGACGAACTCGGCCGTGGCGAAAGCGGCCGGGTTCGAGCTCTCGTCGGGGCTGAGCAGCTCGATCGTGAACGGTTCGTCCTTCCCGGGCCGCCGCCACTGACCATCGACCCGCTTCCAGCCCCGCTGCTTGAGGCGGAATTCCGCTTCCTCGGGATCGTACCGAACCGGCGTGGAGACCTCCGCGTCGAACAACGGGAAGCTCGACGGGATGAGCCCCTGCGCAAGGGCCGCCGAGCCGGCGAATACCTCGTCGATGAGCGCCTCGCGGTCGATCGCCCGGAAGAGCGCCAGGCGGACCGTCGGCGTGTCGAAGGCATGGCCCGGGCGGAGATTGAACAGCACCGCGGTGAGCGTCGAGCCCGGATAGCGCAGCAGGTGGCTGTGCGGCGTGCTCGCGATCTCCGCGGCGATCGCCGGGTCGACGCCGGATACCGCGTCGAGCCTGCCCGCCTCGTAGTCGGCCGCCAGCGCGTCGGGATTTTCGTAGTAGTGGAACTCGATGCCGTCCAGGTACGGACGCGGCAGCTCCGGACGCGCCGTCGGCGCGATCGTCGCCAGTGAGTCGGTCGCCTCAATGGCAGGGCCTTGGGACGGGGCACCGGTGCGGGCGTCCGGTGGACGAAGTACGACCAGGTCGCGCTCGCGTGTGACGAGGGCGAACCGCCCCGAGCCGACCGGACGCTGGCTGAACCCGTGGTCCGGCAGGCTGCTCACGGGCACGTCGGCGAGCAGGTGCGCCGGGGCGATGGGCTGCGTCGCCGCCTGCAGGAAACCGCCGATCGGAATGTCGAGCGTGAAGCGCACCGTCCGCTCGCCGGTCGCCTGGACCGTCACGCCCGCCCACGACGTCGAGCGCGGACCGCTGTACTCCGGATCCTGGAGCGTGTGGATGGTGAACGCCACGTCGGCGGCGGTGACCGGCGTGCCGTCGTGCCAGTACGCGTCGTCGCGAAGCTCGAACGTCCACGTCTTGCCCTCGTCCGTAACGCTCCAGCGCGCGGCGAGATCGGGCAGCAGGGTGCCCTTCGGACCGTTGCGCACGAGGCCGGCGAAGATCAGCGCGACAAGGTCGCGATCGGCCTGGGTACGCGCGGTCAGCGGGCTGATCGACTCGGGGTGGCCCAGCACGCCTTCGCGGTACGGACGATCGACCGCCGTCGTGTCAGGCGGCGGCTGGGTCGGGGGCGGCGTCGCGGCCGGCTGGACCAGTGGTGCGCCAACGAGCACAGCGACGAGCACCAGGGACGCGACGAGGGCGAGGACGAATGAGGTATCTCTGCGGGTCATCGACAGGGTGGCGGGCGCCCCCGTGAGCCCGCAGGTTAGGTCAGGCGGCTTCGACGATCTTGTATGAAGCCAGGGAGAACACGACGAACAGCACCAGCAGGACGATCGTGAACTGCCACAGCCGCTTCTCGACACCGCGTCGGCTGCGGTAGACCGCCGAGTCGCCACCGAACGCGCCCGACAGCCCGGCACCGCGGGCCTGGAGCAGGATGGACGCGATCAGCGCGACGCTGACGAGCAGCTGGCCGATGGCCAGGATGGGGTTCACGAGGGAGACGCCTCCGATCTGGGTTCGGCCCGGGATGCTACCACAGGTCGGCCCCGGCCCCTGTCAGTCGGGTCGTCCGACGGTCACCGCGGCGTCCGTCAGCGACTCACCGGTCATGCCCGGCCAGCGCGGCAGGCCGGCGAAGCCGAGCAGCGTCGGGGCGACGTCCGCGAGGATCCCATCGTGCAGCTGCACCCCTTGCGCGGCCCGCCCGATGAGCACGAAGGGCACCGGGTTGAGCGAGTGCGATGTCACCGGCTGGCCGGCGGCATCGCGCAGGTACTCCGCATTGCCGTGGTCGGCCGTGATCGCAAGCAGTGGCCCGGGTGACGCGGGGCTCTCTCGATCGGCATCATCGATGGCGGCCACGATTCGCTCGAGGCAGCGATCGATGGTCTCGAGCGCAGCGATCGTGGCATCCCAGACCCCGGTGTGGCCGACCATGTCCGCGTTCGCGAAGTTCGCGACGATGAAGTCGTAGCGGCCGGACGCGATGGCCCCGACCAGGGCGTCGGTGACGCCCGGCGCGCTCATCTCCGGCTGCAGGTCGTAGGTGGCGACCTTCGGGCTCGGCACGAGCACCCGATCCTCGCCGGGATAGGGCGCCTCGACGCCCCCGTTGAAGAAGTAGGTCACGTGGGCGTACTTCTCCGTCTCGGCCACGTGGAGCTGGGTCCAGCCGGCCTCCGAGCATGCTTGCGCGAGCGAGCGCGCCGCTTCCGGCGGGAAGGCGACCGCCACGGGAAGCCCGTCCTCGTAACCGGTCATCGTCACGACGAACACGTCGCGCGGCGCCCGCCGGCCGCTCGGCGACGTCCGGTCGAAGTCGCCGAAGTCGGGAACTGCCAGGGCATGCGTCAGTTGCCGCGCACGATCGGCCCGGAAGTTCGCGTGCACGATCGGGTCGCCATCGCGAACGATCCCCGCGACGCCGTCGATGACCGTCGGCGTGACGAACTCGTCGGTCTCGCCACGCGCGTAGGCCGCCTCGATCGCGGAGGTCGCCGATGGTGCGTGCAGTCCCTCGCCGTGGACGATGGCGTCGTAGCCGCGCTCGGTCCGCTCCCAGCGCTTGTCGCGATCCATCGCGAAGTAGCGGCCTCCGACCGAGGCGATCCGAGCGTCGGGATGGACGGCGGCCAGTCGTGCCTCGAGGTCGGCCACGAAGCCAAGCGCCGAGGACGGCGGCGTGTCGCGGCCGTCGAGCAGCGCGTGCACGCGGACGTGGCCCACGCCCTGGCGAGCCGCCAGGCCGGCCAGCGCCACGAGGTGCCGGTCGTTGGCGTGCACGCCACCCGGTCCGACCAGGCTCACGATGTGCAGGCGGCCGTCCTCTCCGGCCGCCTGTCGGGTCGCCTCGAGCAGGGCCGCACGCTCGCTGAAGCTGCCGTCCGCGATCGCCGCGTCGATCCGCGGCAGGTCCTGGAGAACCGGCTTGCCGGCGCCCAGGTTGAGGTGGCCGACCTCGGAGTTGCCCATCTGGCCCGGCGGCAGTCCGACCGCATCCTGCGACGCGCGAAGCACGGCGTGGGGCCAGCGTGCCAGCAGATCGCGCCACACCGGCATGTCCGCGGCGCGGACGGCGTCGCCCGCCGGCTCGGTCCCGATCCCGAACCCGTCGAGCACGACGAGGACGATCGGCCGTGGGCGGCCCTCGGGCCTCACCGGGTGCCGCCACGGGCGCGGGCCGTCATCCCGGCACGGGCCACGATGCCGGCGACCTCATCGGGCTTCAGCGAGGCGCCGCCGACCAGCGCACCGTCGATGGCGGGCTCGGCCAGGAACTCGTCGATGTTCGCGGACGTGACGCTGCCTCCGTACAGGACGGACAGTTCGGCGGCGCGACTCCCCCAGCCCCGCCGTTCGAGCGAGTCGCGGATCGCATCCGCCATCGCCGACGCATCCGCGCCACGCGCGTTGCGGCCGGTGCCGATCGCCCACACCGGCTCGTACGCGATCACCAGACCGGCCGCCGCGAGAGCCGCCGGATCGTGCCGTTCGAGCGCTCCCGCCAGCTGCTCATCGACGACGTCCCCGGCGCGGCCGGCTTCACGGTCGGTCAGCTGTTCGCCGACGCACAGGATCGGCCGCAGCCCCGCGTCCACCGCGCGGCCCAGCTTCATGCCGATCAGCTCATCGGTCTCGCCCGCATCGCGACGCCGCTCCGAGTGGCCGAGGATCACCCAGGTCGCGAGACCGGCCAGCATCGGCGCGGCAACCTCACCCGTGTACGCGCCGGCCAGCTCGTGATGGACGTTCTGAGCGCCCACTGCGACGGGCGGGTCGTCGTCCGCGACGGCCTGGGCGACGGCCTGCAGGCAGACGAATGGCGGGCAGATGACGCGGATGACGCCCGCTTCCCTCGTGCGCGACGCGATCGTCGCGGCGAGCTCACCGGCGTCGGCGGGGGTGGTATGCATCTTCCAGTTGGCGGCCACGATCACGTCACGCATGGCCCCGATCATGCCAGAGCGGTCCCTCCCCGACCCGTGCCGACCGGCCCGGCGCGTGGTGCCGGGCGGTCCGTCCCGTCCGTCCCATCCTCCTCGTGCAGCGCGAGCCGTTCCAGGCGCTCCAGCGCACGCTGCACGGCAGAACGGTGGAGGTCGAGGCGAGCGGCGAGGTCGGCGAGCGTCGCCTCGGGTGTCTCGCGACGGGCGGCGGCGACGGAACGGACGACCCGCGGCTGGGCCGCTAGCCGCCCGTCCCCTTCCAGCCGGTCGATCGCCTCGAGCTGGCGCCCGGCCGCGGCGACGGCCCGCTGCAGATTCGCCGACTCCGCGTTGAGCACTCGGTTCAGCTCGCCGCGCAAGGCCCGCGACACCTGGCGCGCCTCGAGTTCGAGCAGGGCGGCGCCGGCCCCGATGCGGCGCAGGAACGTGCCTACCGATTCGCCGCTCTTCCAGGTCACGACGCCGCGCGTGCGCCGCAGGCGCCATGCAGCCGGCAGCCCGAGCTCCGCGAGCCGTGCCGCGAGGACCGGCGCCTCCTCCGGCGACACGATGAACTCGAGGTGCGTCCGGCCGTTGGCCAGGCTCAGTGAGCCGCGCGCCAGGAAACGGCCGCGCAGCCACGCCCAGCGGCAGTGGTCCGCGGCCGACTCCCAGTCGAACGGCGGCGTGCCACCGGCGCCGGCTCGCTCGCCGCCGCGACGTTCGAGCCGCACCGCCAGGCGGGTGACCGCCGGTTCGCGGTTCCAGGCGTCGTCCCCGAGCCCCGCGGCCTCGGCGAGACGGTCACACGGCCGGGCGGGATCGATCCCCGCCAGCTCCGACCGGAGCGCGACAACCTGGTCCCGTTCGGAGCGCGTCACGTCAGGCCGTCCGACTGGCCGTCCGGCCGACCGTCCGCCGTCGCAGGCGCGACTCGCGCTCCAGGAGCGCCATCAGCGCCGTCGCGAGTCGTTCGGGGTCGTGGTGGTGCGCGTTCTCCGGATCGACCACGTGCTCCAGGACGAGATGCGGAACCGGTTCCACGCTCGGCGGCCAGCGCAGCCCCACCGGTTCGGCGCTCCAGTCGTCCGGGATCCGGGCGTCGAAGAACGTGTTCGCCAGCACGACGTCCACGATGCCCGCTCCAGCGTGACCGGCCAGCGCATCCAGGTGTGCGGCGAGGTCGAACCCGGCGGTCTCGCCAGCCTGGGTTGCGACGTTGCATACGTAGACGCGCGGGGCGGACGCACCCGCGACCGCGTCGCGGATGCCCGGGATGAGGAGACTCGGCAGCAGGCTGGTGAACAGGCTGCCCGGCCCGAGCACGATCAGCTCCGCTTCGGCGATGGCTTCGAGCGCGTCGGCCGAGGCGGCGACGTCGTCCGGGCTCAGCCAGACCCGCTCGATGCCCGACGTGCGCATGATCGCCGACTGCCCGTCCACGACCCGTCCGTCCGTCAGGCGGGCATGAAGCGTGAGGGGCGTGGCCGTTGCCGGGACCACCTGGCCGCGCACCGCGAGGATGCGGTTGATCCGCCGGACACCCTCCTCGAAGTCACCGTCCTCGACGGCTGTCATGGCGGCGATCAACAAGTTCCCGACGGCGTGCCCGCCCAGGCCCTGGCCGTCCACGCCCGCGCCCTCGTCGGGAAAGCGATACTGGAGGACGCGGTCCATCATGGTCTCGGAGTCGGCGAGCGCCGCAATGCAGTTGCGGATGTCGCCGACGGGTGGGATGCCGAGCTCGTTGCGCAGGACGCCGGACGACCCGCCGTCGTCCGCCACGGTCACGACCGCCGTGAGGTTGCTGGTGTGCTCCTTGAGCCCGCGCAGCAGCGTGGACAGCCCCGTCCCTCCGCCGATGGCAACGATCCGCGGACCACGTGACAGGAAGCGCTTCTGATAGATGACCTCGACCAGCGGCTGGCGTCCTCCGCCGGAGCGGAACGGGTCCATGAACGCCCGGATCACCATCACCGAGCCGATCGCCACGCAGCCGAAGCCGATCCCGGCCACGACGACCACGCGCGCGACCGGCGGCAGGAAGCTCAGCGTGAGCAGGTCGAACAGCTGCTGGCTGAGACTGCCCGGCTCCAGGTCGCGGGTTGCCTGGCGGAGCGCGTACGCGAAGGCCAGCGCGAGGAAAAGCAGGCCAACGAAGACGAGCAGCATCCAGCGCTTGATGCCGATCCCGGGGCTCAGCCAGCGCCGCAGGTTCACGTCCGCTCGAGCTCGCGGTGGAAGACGGCGACCGGCCCGAAGTCCTTCTCGCGCAGCCACGTCGCGAGCTCCTCGGCCATCACGATCGAGCGGTGGAAGCCGCCCGTGCAGCCGATCGCGATCGTCAGCCGCGACTTGCCCTCCGAGATGTACGCGGGGACGGCGAACTCGAGGAATTCCTCCATCATGTCGAGGAACTTGCCGGCAACCGCCTGGCCCAGCACGTACTCCCGAACCGGGTCGGTGAGTCCCGACTGGCGCCGCAGCTCGGGCACGTAGTACGGGTTCTGCATGAAGCGCACGTCGAACACCAGGTCCGCTTCGAGCGGGAGGCCGTACTTGTAGCCGAAGCTGATGAGCTGGATCGCCAGCTGGTCCGGGCGGCTCACCGTCCCGAGCTGGGAGAACAGGCGCTCGCGGAGCTCGCGCAATGACAGGTCCGAGGTGTCCACCACGACGTCGGCGTCGGCACGGATGGGATCGAGCCGGCGCCGCTCCTCCAGGATCGAGCTGGCAATCCCGCGGTCGTCGGCCAGCGGGTGGCGGTGGCGGGTCTCCGAGAAGCGCCGGATGAGGACGTCGTCGCGCGCCTCGAGGAAGACGACGCGCGGCCGCACGCCGCGGCCTTCGAGAGCACCGCGCATGGAGGCCAGGGCGATCGGTGCGTCGCCGGTTCGAACGTCCACGACGATCGCGACCCGCGCGAAGCGCTGCCGGTCGGAGGAGACCAGGTCGGCCAACTCGGGGAGCAGCTCCGCCGGCAGGTTGTCGACCACGGTGTAGCCGAGGTCCTCAAACAGCTTCGAGGCGGCCGTCTTGCCCCCGCCGGACAGCCCGCTGAGGATGACGACATCCTGCTCGTGCACCGACGGACGGTTCGCCGGTTCGGGACGGGCCTGCGGCTCGCTCGTCACTTGCCGGTGCGCTTGATCACGAACAACGTCAACTCGAACAGGAGGTACATCGTGCCACCCAGGACGAGCGGGCTGATGATGTCGCCGCCCGGCGTGACCAGGGCGGCAAAGACCGCGATGATGAGGATCACGTAGCGACGCAAGGCTGCGAGGCGCGCCGACGTGGCGATGCCGACGACCGACAGTGCGTAGAGCACGATCGGGAACTCCATGACCAGCCCGAAGGCCAGGAACATCGTGGTCACGAACCCGAAGTACGCGCCGGCCGTGATCAGCGGCTGGAGATCGGGCGTGGTGAAACCCAGCAGGAAGCTCGCGGCAAAGGGGAGCACGACGTAGGCGATCCCGACGCCGAGCGCGAAGAACAGCAGCGCCAGCGGAATCCACGGCCGTGCAGCGCGCCGCTCGGCGGCCGTGAGCCCCGGCGCGATGAACGCCCAGCCCTGGTAGAGCAGGACCGGCATCGCGAGGACCACGCCGATGACGAACGCGATCTTGAGCCGGATCGCGAACGCGTCGCCGAGTCCGGTGAAGAACAGCGGCTCGTCACCCGGGATGGGCGCGGCGAGCAGGGCGACAACCGGCTCGCTCGCGACGAAGCCGACGGTCATGCCGAGGGCAATCGCGAGCAACGACTTGAACAGCCTCCAGCGCAGCTCGCTCAGGTGATCGACGAGCGTCATGACCGACGGGTCGGCGGTGACCTGCGGTCCACCCGGGGGAGGTGGCTCACTCGAGGGTCGCCCGGGCGGACCCGCGTCGCGCAGTGCTTCCGCGTCAGCCATGGGCTGCCGGGGTTCGCGGCCTAGTCGGCGCGGGGAGCAGGATCAGCGTTCGACGCCGCGCCGGACGCCACGGCCTCGGTCGTCGGCGGGTTGGCGGCCTCGCCTGCCGGGGGCGGCACGGCGGCCGGCGTCTCCACCGGTGTGACCGGTCCAACCGGGGCAACCGGAGGCGCGACCGGCGCCTGGCTGGGCGACTGCGGGGCCACCTGGCTCGGCGGCAACGGGGACGTGTCGACCTTGACCGAGTCCTGGATGTCCGTAGAGGCCTTCCGGAACTCGCGGATCGTCTTGCCGAGCGACGCCCCGACCTCGGGCAGCTTGCCCGGGCCCAGGATGAGCAGGGCGATCACCAGGATGATGATCAGCTCAGGTGCTCCAATCGGCATGCTCTCGTCGATCTCCTGCGATTGGGTACGGCGGCCGTGCAGCAATTGCAGCCTCGCGCCGCCTCCCCTGCGGCGGCTAGGGTAGCACAGGGAGTCGGGCGGCCCACTCGCGGGCGGCGTTCGCGACCCGCTCGAATGGGTCCTCGTTCCGGTGCCCTTCGGGTCGCGTTGCGGCTCCCGCGATGCCGCGCGACACGTTGACCAGGAGACCGCCTCCCGGCCTCCCGCCGGCGGGCGGTTCGGTGGCCGGTCCGGCTTCGAGCACGGGCTCCACTTCCCCGCCCTGGGCGCCGACGCCGGGAACGAGGAATGCAAGCCCGGGGGCGATCGTCCGGATCGAGCGCAGCTCCTCGGGCGCCGTCGCTCCGACGACCAGACCGACGGTTCCGCCGGGCCCCCAGCCGGTCACCCTTCGCGCGATCCGGGCGTGGAGGGGCTCTTCGGGCGCGCCGGCGACGGGGTCCGCCGCGACGCGCAGTCCCTGGACTTCGCCCGCGCCGGGATTCGAGGTTCGGCACAGGACGTAGGCGAAGCGGTCGCCCCGCGTGAGCAGTGGCGCGATTGCCTCCTCGCCCAGGTACGGGTTGACCGTGACCGCGTCCGCAGCCAGCCCGTCGAACAGGGCCGTCGCCTGACGGGCGGCAGTCGATCCGATGTCGCCGCGCTTGGCGTCGATCACGACGGGCACGCTGGCCGGGATGGCCGCCCGCAGACGCTCGAGAGCCGCGATGCCCGCCGACCCAAAGGCCTCGTAGAACGCGAGGTTGGGCTTGACTGCCGCTGCGCACGGGAGCGCTGCCTCGAGCACCAGCGCCGTGAACCGTTCCACACCGCCGAGATCACGCGAGAAACCCTCTGGAAGCGCGCCAGGATCGGGGTCGAGGCCCAGGCACAGGACGGAGCCCGTGGCCGCGGATCGGGCGGCCAGCCGTTCGAGGTAGCCGGCGGTCACGGAGCCGGCGAGGCCGAGGGCGGCAACTCGTCGGCCGGGATGTGCCAATCCGGCTTCGACACAGGGTCGAGGCCAGACACGTCGGTCAGCGGCACGATCTCGTCGACCGTCCAGGCACCCGGCGTGCCTCCCAGCTTGGCCAGCTGCAGGTCCGTGCTCAGGCCGTCGATGTTGAGGTACGCGATCCCGTCGCCGGCCGGCGACCACGAAGGACCCCACGATCGTCCGTCGGTGGTGACCTGCATCAGCTCGCTGCCGCTTCGCCCGTCAAGGATCACCACGTCGGTCCCGATCGTGCTCTGCTTCGTTGCCGCGATGTACGTCCCATCGGGCGAGTACGACGGCTCCAGGTAGCCGGCCGATGTGAGCGCACGCGACGATTTGTCCGTCAGGTCGTAGCGGTAGATCACCGGCGCACCCCTGGCGCCGTCGCGTCCGTTGCGCACGAAGGCGAGATAGCGGCCGTCGGGACGCCAGGCCGGATCCTGGTGTCCAAGCGGCGATGTCACCGGGAGGTCCGGGCGCCGGAACTTGCCGCTCTGGAGGTTGTAGAGCTGGACGACCACGTCGCGCTCGTCCGGCCGTGGCTGGTCCGTGACCATCGCGACGGTCTTGTTGGTCGGCGAGACGACCGGCTGGCGCATCCAGGAGAACCATTCGAGCTTGCCGTCCCGGAAGCGGCCGGAGTGGAGGTCCTCCGGCCGGGCGCTGCCGTCCGCCGGAACGCGCATCAGGTGCGGCACGTCCATGGACACGGGGCCGGGCCGGCCGTTGATCGGCCACCAGCCGGCGGAGTTCTTCGTCTGGATGTAGTACACGTACTTGCCGTCGGGCGACCACGACGGCATCGAATCCCTCCCGCTGCTGGTCAGCTGCGTCGGCCCATCGTCGGTCTGGATCCAGATGTTGCCTGCCTTCGCATAGGTCAGCGCGCCCTGGAACAGCGGCTCGTCCGTCGGAGGCTCGGGAACGACCACGACGTTCGAGGGGGCCGGCGTACGGTCCGGCCCATCGCCGTTGGTGCCGCCGTTCGGGCCGGACCCCGGGCCGAGGCCGAGCGGCAGCTCGCCGTTGATCAGGTTGACCGTGATGAGGGCGACGATCAGCAGCCCCACGATCGCCAGCGCGGGCGCCAGGAAGGTGCCGACCGTCCCCAGTCCGTACGGATCGCCCGCGCGCGGCGGGGACGGGCGCACCGGGCGGGTCATGCCGGCACCCCGGCGAGCGACGCGGCGGACGGCGGCGACCCGAGGAGGGCCGCGGTCTCTGGGTGGGTGCCCGCGGTCGCCACGTCGCGGATGTCCAGTTGGAGCGATTCGAAGCCACCGAAGCGCCGGCTGGTGACGCGCGCAACGACGTCGAGGCGGTCGCCTTCGCGGACGACCTCGGCGATGTCGGGTCGCCCGAACGCGATGCCGTCGAGCACGTCGAGGCGGCGCTTGAGCGTCAGCTGGCTGTGTCCGCCGCTTGCCGGTCGGACCCGTGTCGCCGTGAGGCCGACGATCGCGATCAGCGGTTCGGGATTGCCGGGGCCGCACGGCTCGAGCCGCGCGAGGTCACGCTGCAGGGCGTAGTCGACGTCGAGGGCGGGGATCGCCAGGTCGATCGCGAGTGACACCCGCGGATCCCGCGGAGCGGCGGCTGCGGCGAGGGTGGTGAAACGTTCCGCGAACTCGTCCCAGCGGCTCGCGCTGATCTCGAAGCCGGCGGCGCCGGCGTGCCCGCCGTGACGCACGAACAGGTCGGCACAGCTCTCCAGCGCGGCGCCGAGATCGAGGACGCCATCACTCCGGCAGGACGCCCGGATCACGTCGCCCAGCTCCGCGCCGACGACAGCCGGCCGACCCCGATCGTCGGCCAGCCGCGAGGCGACCAGTCCGACGATCCCGACGTTCCACGGCCCGTGAACCAGGGTTGCCGGCGCGTCCGGAGCCCCTTCGAGACGGGCGCGCGCGTCCGCGACCGCCGCCTTCATCAGGTCGCGGCGGGTGGTATTGGCAGTCTCGAGCGCCTGGGCGCGCTGCATCGCTTCCGCGGGATCCTCGGCAAGCAGCAGGCGAGCGGCTTCCGCGGCCTCCCCCACCCGGCCGGCCGCGTTGAGTCGGGGCGCGATGGCGAAGGCCACGCTCTCGAGATCGACGGCGTCGGGCCTGATCCCGCTTTGCTCCAACAGGGCGCTCAGACCCGGCCGCGGACCGCGCCGCATGAGCTCGAGCCCGAGCCGGGCGATGGCCCGGTTCTCGCCGACGATCGGGGCGACGTCGGCCACCGTGCCGATGGTCGCCAGGTCCGCCAGCGCGAGCGCGGCGTCGCGACCGCCGGGCTCGTCCCGGAGGAGCAGGCACGCAACCTTGAACGCGACCCCGCTGCCGGCGAGCCGGCGGTCCGGGTAGACGCTGTCCGGGCGGTGCGGATTGACGAGCGCGACCGCGTCCGGCAGCACGCTTGGAACGCGGTGGTGGTCCGTGACGATCACGTCGATCCTGCGACGGCGGGCCTCGGCGATCTCCGCGCCGCTGGTCGAACCGCAGTCGACGGTCACGATGAGGCTCGCGCCCGCTGCCGCGGCGGCGTCCAATGACGCGAGCGATAACCCGTGACCCTCGTCCAGCCGGCTCGGCACGTAGGGCAGCGCATCCACGCCGAAGCGGCGCAGGGCGAGCACCAGGATCGTGAGGCCGGTCAGTCCGTCCGCGTCGAAATCGCCGAATACCATGACGCGCTCGTGGTTCGCCTTCGCACGTTCGAAGCGCGTCAGTGCGAGGGAGGCGTCCGGCAGCAGCGACGGGTCGTGCAAGCCGGCGTGGGGCGTCCCGAACCAGGCGTCGAGGTCCGCGGCTCCGGAGATCCCGCGAGCGGCCAGGATGCCGGCAACGCGGCTGGACAGGGCGTGCCGCTGGGCAGCCTCGAGCAGGTCGGGACCCAGGGAAAGCGCCGCCGGAAACGTCCAGCGGAAGCGCGGTTCGACCACGCGCTCAGGATGCCATGGAACGCTGCACTGCGGCTTTACGGACCGGGTGCGCCAACCCCATCAGGGCGTCGCCCGGCGGACGCGCGGCCCCCTCGAGGCCGCCATCCGACCGTGCCGTCGGTCCTCCCAGAGATGCCAGTCGACGAGTAGCGGGGCGGCGACGAAGATCGACGAGTAGGTACCGGACACGATCCCGATGATCAGCGCGATCAGGAAGTTGTTGATCGCCGCGCCGCCGAACAGCAGCAGTGCCAGGAGGGTGATCACGACGGTCATGCTGGTCGTGATGGAACGACCGACCGTCTGCAGGATCGAGTGGTTGACGATCTCGTCGAACGGCTCACCGGCATGGCGTGCCCGGTTCTCACGGACGCGGTCGTAGACCACGATCGTGTCGTGAACGCTGAAACCGATGACGGTCAGCATCGCGGTCACGAAGAGGGCATCGATCTGGATGCCGGCGATCGTCCCCAGCAGGGCGAACAGGCCGACGACGACGAGCACGTCGTGGAGCAGGGACACGAGCGCCGTCGCGCCGAAGCGGATGTCGCGGAATCGGTAGGTCATCCAGAGCATGATTCCCAGGGACCCGACCGCGATCAGGATGATCGTGTCGCGGATCAGGTCATTGCTCACGACACCGCCGATCGAGGTGAGGGCCGTCTGACTTTCGATCGGCCCGAACCGGTCCTGCAGCGTCGCGGCGATCTGGCCCAGTTGGCCGTCCGTTGGGATCTCGGAGTTGCCGACCGGGGGGATCGCCGGCGGTTCGGACGGCGCGGGCGAGGACCCCGGGCTGGCGGAGGCCGAGGGCGCGGGCGTCGGCGTCGGGCTCGCGCTCGCGGCCGGGCTCGCGCTCGCGGCCGGGCTCGCGCTCGCGCCTGGCGCCGGCGTCGGAGTCGCCGCGGGTCCCTCGCGCAGGCCGACCACCTGTTCGGTGCGGATCTCCAGGTAGTCGTTCGCCTCGGGGATGACCGTGGACGCCAGGCCGGCCTCCGTGAAGACGGACTTGACCTGTTCCGGCGTCACGTCGCGGTCCTCGAAGCGGATCACCCAGCGGGTGCCGCCCGTGTAGTCGATCGAGAACTGCAGCCCGAGATCGGTGAACGGCGTCAGCAGGATCAGGACGAGGCCGGGGATCGTGAGGATGAGCGAGAAGATGTAGAGGTATCGCCGCTTCCCGATGATGTCAAACACGCGCGCGTGCCTCGCGCCGGCCCGCCGGCCGGGTGGCGCCCTGCGCCGCGAACTCGCCCTCGCGCAGGCCGAACAGGCTCGCCTTGCGGGCCCAATCCTGGCGGACGATGACGCGCATGATCGTGCGCGTGACCACGATCGCGCTGAACATCGATACGAGGACGCCGATGATCAGGACGAGGGCGAAGCCGCGGATCACCGAGGTGCCGAAGAGATAAAGGATCGTGGCGGTGATGAGGCTCGACACGTTCGAGTCGAGGATCGAGTTCCAGGCCCGGTTGAAGCCGGCCTCGACGGCAGCGGGCAGTGACTTGCCCGCCCGCAGCTCCTCCTTCATGCGCTCGAAGATGAGGATGTTGGCGTCGACCGCCATGCCCACCGACAGCACGAAGCCGGCGATCCCCGCCAGCGTGAGCGTCACCGGGATCAGCCGGAAGATCGCCAACACGACGATGCCGTAGTAGACGAGCGCGAAGCTCGCGATCAGGCCGGGCAGCCGGTAGTAGACGAGCATGAACAGCATCACGAGCCCGATGCCGATCGCGCCGGCGAGCAAGGACTGGTACAGGAACTGCTCGCCGAGCGTGGCACTGATCTGCTCCGCGGACAGCTCGACAATGGGGAACGGCAGTGAGCCGAACTTGATCACGTTCACGAGGTTCCGGGCGTCCTCGATCGGGAAGCCGCCGATGCCGCCGGCCTCGATCTGGACCTGTCCGTTCGGGATCGACGAGTTGATGACCGGGGCCGAGATCACGTTCCCATCGAGCACGATCGCGAAGTAGTTGCCGACGTTGTCGCGCGTGTAGTCGGCGAACAGCCGCGCCCCTTCCTCCTTGAGTTGGAAGTTGACGGTGAGGCCACCGGTCTGGTCCTGGCCGATGTTGACACTCGAGACTTCGCTGCCCGGGAAGAGCGGCGGAAACTGCTCGAGGTCGATCGCCTGGCCTTCGGTCATCTGGGTCGAGCCCAGCGGCACGAAGTCGACGCGGCCGGTCTGGCCCACCAGCCTGCGGATCTGGTCCGGGTTGGTGACGCCGGGCAGCTCGACGACGATGCGATCGGCGCCCTGGGTCTGGACGACCGGCTCGGACACGCCGGTCGAGTTGACGCGGTCCTCGACGATATCGCGGATCACGCCGAGCGCTGCGGCGTCGGGGCTCTGTCCGTCGACTGCCTGGGCAAGGTACTCGACGCGGAGTCCGCCCTCGAGGTCGAGGCCGAGCTTGGTCTCGAGCTGCCGCCAGCCACCGGCGTCGGGATCGCCGCCGGGGACGGCGGCGTTCGGGAAGAAATCGATGAACAGGGCGATCAGCCCGATCGCGATGATCAGGAGGGGTCCGGCTCTACGCACGAAGCGGGATGTTACACGGAACGCATTTGGACCGTTCAATGAGTGCCGTGGAACGCTTGGGGACCCTTCCGACGGCTGATCCGTCAGTCGGCACGGCCGGCGACCCACGCGGCGGCCGCGTGAGCATCCCGCCGCCGGATGGCCCGTGAAACGACCCATCCGTCGAACCGGACGTTCGTAGGAACGACTGGCGACCCAACGCAGGCGACGGCGCGCAGGGGATCACGCCTCGAGGGTGGCCTTGATCCGCTGGGCCAGCGCGCGCGAGATCCCGGGGACGGCCGCGATCTGCTCGACTGGCGCGTCGCGCACGCGCTTGACCGAGCCGAACACCTTGAGCAGCTCGCGCTTGCGCTTCGGGCCAACGCCGGGCAGGTCGTCGAACGCCGAGCGGACGGAGCGCTTCGCCCGCAGGTCGCGGTGGTACGTGATCGCGAAGCGGTGCGCCTCGTCTCGGAGCCGCTGCACGAGGTACAACGCCGATGACGTCGCCGGCAGGAGGATCGGCTCGGACGCGCCCGGCAGGAAGAGCTCCTCGCGTTCCTTGGCCAGCCCGGCCAGCGGCAGATCGTGCAGTCCGAGCTCGTCGAGGACCTCCTTCGCGGCACTGACCTGGCCTTTGCCGCCATCGACGATCACGAGGTCCGGCATCGCCCAGCGGCGCTCCTCGTCGCTCCCCTCGTCCCCGGTCTTGGCCAGGCGGAACCGGCGGCGCAGCACCTCCTGGTGGCTCGCGAAGTCGTTCGGCCCCTGCACGGACCGGATCCGGAAGCGGCGGTACTCGCCCGATCGCGGCTTGCCATCCTCGAACACGACCATCGAACCGACCGATTCGGCACCCTGGAAGTTGGAGATGTCGTAGCACTCGATGCGCATCGGCGGGCCCGGCAGGTTCAGCGCTTCCGCCAGCTGCTCGAGGGCGGCCAGCGTCTTGCCCTGGTCGGCCAGCCAGCGCGCCTGTTCCCGGGCGAGCGTCTCCCCCGCGTTGCGCGTTGCGAGCGCCATCAGCTCGCGTCGCTCGCCGCGTTGCGGGATGTGCAGCCGAACGTGACTTCCGCGCTTGTCCGACAGGAACGCCTCGATGTCGGCGGCGTCCGGGGGCAGGAACGGGACGTACACCTCGCGCGGAATCGAGCTCGCGCGCGCGTAGTACTGGCCAAGGAAGCTGCCGAGCACCTCCTCGTCGGACGTCTCGCGGGTCGCATCGACGAGGTACACGTCGCGTCCGATCAGCTTGCCGTTCCGGATCGAGAAGAGCTGCGTGGCGGCCTGGCCGTCCTGGCGCGCGATGCCGAACAGGTCGAGCTCCGTCCGCGCGAATGCGGCCATCTTCTGGCTTTCCATCGTTCGCTCGATCGCCCGGATCTTGTCGCGCACGGCCGCGGCCCGTTCGTACTCGGTTCGCTCGGATGCAGCGGCCATCTCGCGCCGCAGCGCCTTCACGACCACCTCCTGGCGGCCCTCCAGGAACAGCTCGACCTGTTCGATGTCAGCGCGGTAGTCCTGCTTCGAGATCGCCTCGATGCACGGCCCCTGGCAGCGCTTGATGTGGTAGAGCAGGCATGGCCGCTGCAGCGCGCGCTCGCCGTCCCGGATGTCGATCGTGCAGGTGCGGAACGGGAACAAGCGGCGCACCAGGTTCATCGATTCGTCGACCGATGACGCCGACGCGTACGGCCCGAAGTAGCGTGACCCGTCGTTGACCAGCTTTCGCGTGCGTTCGATGCGCGGGAAATCGTCGGCGAGCGTGATCTTGATGTACGGGTAGCTCTTGTCGTCCTTGAGCCGGACGTTGAAGCGCGGGCGGTAGCGCTTGATGAGGTTCGCCTCGAGGAGCAGCGCCTCGGACACCGAATCCGTCAGCGTGTACTCGACGTCCCGGATGCGGTCGATGACCTCGCGGATGCGGTGGACATCGCCCATCGCGCGTGGCGGCGCCTGCTTCTGCCAGTAGGAGCGCACGCGGCCGCGCAGGCTTTGCGCCTTGCCGACGTAGAGGACGTCCCCCTTGTCGTCCTTGAGGAGGTAGACGCCCGGTCGGTCGGGCAATCGCTTGAGGGTCGCCTGGAGCTGTGGGGTCACCGCCCGATGCTAGGACAAGTCCGGCGACTCGGCCCGACGCCCCGGCGGCCGCCGCGTCCAGCGGACGAAGCCGGCGAATCCTGCGATCGCGGCGACGAGCGCGGCGATCGGCGCGATGTCGAGATCGGACGCGGGCTTTCCGGTGGACGACATCGTGACCGGTGCACCGGCGGCCGGCTGGCGGACGCTGGGTGGGAGCGTTGGCAGTCCTTCGTCGCGCCCGGCCGGCCCACCCTGTTGTCCGTCGAAGATTGGCGCGCCATCGACCTGCAGCCAGTCGGTCATGTGGACGCCCGACGCCCCGTTCACCTCGATCGCATACGTGCCCGCAGCGAGGTCCGTCGGGAGCGTGGCGCCGATCGTGAAATGGCCCTCCCCGTCGGTGGCGGTCGTCGCCAGCGCGACCCGGGTGGCGCCGGCGATCAGGTCGACTTCGATTGGGTCGTCCGTCGAAACGTTGTCACCGTAGACCACGATGACCCCGCCCGGATTGGCGAGATCCGGTTCGACGAAGATTCCCGTGATCCCGTCGTGTCCTGCCGCGGACCCGGGCATGCCCATGGCAAAAAGGACGAAGGCAGCAGCCGAAAGCAGGCGGCGCCCCCCGGCGATAAGCCGCGGGGCGCCGGCCCGATCGTGAGCCCGGGGAACCCGGGTTCGGGAAGTCAGGGTGATGGGTTCAGCACCGGGCAATTCGGGACGGTCGCGCCGTTGGAATCCTGGCAGGTGATGCGTCCGGCTCCACCACCGAGGACCTTCGGTGCGATCGGCGTGTTCGCGGTGATGTAGTCGGCCACGACCTCTTCCATGATGTCCTGCGACGTCATGCGAGCGGAGAAGTTCGGATACCCGTCACCGCCGTTCGCCATGAAGTCGTTCTCGGCAATCATGTATGTCGATGCCGCCGTCAGGTCGAGCGGATCCGTCGGATCGCAGGCGCCCGTGTCGTCCAGGTTGAACGCGCCGGTCACTCGATTCTGTGGGGCCGCGTTGACCGTGTAGGTGAAGCAGAAACCCGAGACCTGCGGGAACCGGCCTTGCGGGGACGGCTGCCCAAGCGTCGCGTCGGCAGTGCTCACGCTCGCCGACACGCCGTTCTCGAGCATCTGCTTGAGCTCGGCGCCGTTCACCTCGAGGGTGACGACGATGTTCCCGAACGGCAGGACGGCCAGGGACTGGCCGCGCGTGATCAGGAACGGAGGTGACGTGTAGCTCGGGCAGAAGTCGCCCGAGATGTCCGGATCGGGGCAGGTCAGGTCGGCACGCAGGCCGCCCGAGTTGGTGATCGCGAAGTCGACCCCGATACTCTCGTATGCGGCGCGCATCCCATCCGTGACCGTGTTGCCGACGAGGGATTCGCAGAGGCGTCCGTCGCCGTTGCCGCACTGGTCGGCGCGCGGGATGCGCTTGGTCGAATCGCCGATCTTCGTGTTCAGGATCGGAGCCAGCTGCGCGGTCAGGTCGTCGATCTCGGCCTGGATGGCCGGATCGGGCGTCAGGCCGATCGTCCACGGCCGATGGTAGTCAGCCGTCTTGTAGACGACGCCGGCATTGCCGGAACCGAGCACGAGGCGCATCCGCGTGAAGCGGAGGCCCTTGCCGCGGTTCTCCGTGACCAGCACGCCATTCGAGCGCATGGAGTTGACCTGCAGGTCGTTGTGGTCACCGATCACCGCGTCGACGTTTTCCACGTTGTCGGCGAGGTCGATCAACGGACCCGTGGGGTTCGTGACCGAACCGGACGTCGCGCCCTCGTGCCCCAGGGCAACGATCACGTCGGTCGAACCGGCGATGCGGGCTGCTTCGGTATTGACCGATTCGATGAGGTCACGGAACTCGAAGTCGCCGAGGTTGCCGGGGAAGACGACCTCGGGCGTGGATTCGGTCGTGAACCCGACGAACCCGATCTTCTGGCCGCCGCCCAGGTTGAACACCACGGACTTCGACCATTCAGGCGGCGTCTGCCCGTCCGGGAAGACCGCGTTGGACGAGATCATCGGGAACGGGGCGAGCGGGATGAGCGTGTTGCGCAGGTACTGCTCGCCGCGGTCGAAGCTGTGGTTGCCGATCGCGTCGACGTCGATGCCCATCATCCCCATGATCGGCGGGGTGGGCTCGTCGCCGAAGAAGTTGGAGATCGGCGGTGTGGCGCCACCGAAGGAGTCACCACCCATCACCTCGAAGACCTTCGACTTCGGCGCCCGGGCGGCCTCGGCCTCGTAGATGTCGAACCAGGTCTTGTAGAAGGCGGCCCCACCGGTCGCGAACGTGGGCCCGAGCGTGTCGGAAGCCTCGCTGAGCGGCGTGAGCTGGGCGTGCCAGTCGCTCACGTCGAGGATCGAGATCTCGCGATACGCCTCGCCTCCCTTGATCTGGCGGTAGAGGATCGCGCCCCGCGCGTTCTGCGGACCTGGGATCCCCATCAGGAACGACAGGGTCGGAGCGACGTCGATGGCGCGCAGCCCGGCGACGCCGTCCTGGTGCTTCACGCCGGGTCCACTCAGGACGAAGGTCGCGTGCATGTTGATGTTGTTGTCGAGGTCGACGTAGTCCGGCAGGTAGCCGTGCTGCCCAAAGAAATGCGACAGGGCGATGACCTGGCCGGGCGTGCCGGCGTCGGACTGGTACGGCGGTCGCAGGACGACCACCACGTCACCGCTGCGGTTGGGATGGAGCGAATCCGAGCCGTCGACGTCTCGGAGGTCCTCCTTGTTCATGATCGTCTCGACGACCTGCTTGCCGGGATTGGCCGGGTCCGTGACGCCTTCGAACGCCGTCCGGATCGCCGTCCGCACCTGCTCGTAGGTCGGCCAGGTGGGTTGCGCGGTGCTGCGCAGCCGCGCGGGGTTGATGTAGATCTGGATCGTGCCACCTGCCCAGCAGGCCTTCGTCAGGTCGGTGTTGGTCTCGCTGACCGGCGGCACCGGCTCGCCGGGAGTGGGAGCAACCGGGACGATCGCGCTGCAGTTCGAGGCGCTCTCGTTGCTCACGTGCAGCGACTTGCCGTTGATCTCCGCGTCGTTGAGCACCTTGTTCGCGTTGACCGCGTACCACTGCGGGGCAAACCCGTGGTCGGAGCCGGCGAAGGTCGTCGGGTTGCCGCCCATCAGCTCGCGCGCGAGGTGCAGCTTTTCATCGGCATCGACATAGGCGCTGCGGATGTACTCCTCGCGGACGTCGACCAGCCCGGCCGTGCCGGTGCCGGTGCACTGGACGTCGTCGAACTTGGGAATGACGTCGTAGCACGGGTTCGGATCGCCATCGGCGTCCGTCGGCGAGATGAGCGCCAGGAACTGGTGCTGGACTTCGTCCGTGAACGGATAGCCGACCATGGCGAGGTCGGTGTCGGGCTGGAGCTCGCCGAGGATGAACTCGATCACCTGGTGGCTGTACGCCCGCTCGAGATCACGGCCCTGCTCGATATACGTGTCCTCGTCGATGACGCCTGCCTCGAGCGGCGCGAAGTCTCCGGCCGCCCACGGGAGCAGGTTGTCGGCGATGTACTTCTCGAGCCGGTCCTCGCCGGCTCCGCCGGCCGGAAGGCCGTTGCACGGGGTCCCGCAGCGAGCGATCGCCCGGGTCAGTGACGTCAGGTACAGCTTGAACTGGCTTGCGTCCGGGGAGATCGAGATGAGCTTGACGTAATGCCCGGCGGTCTGGCCCGCGCGGGTGCCGATCAACCCGTTGGCACCGGTCAGCTTGATCGGCTCGAAGTCACCGATGGCCAGGTCGACCGACGGGCTCGCACCGGTCTTGCCGACGGGGCTGACGATGACGTGGTCGTAGGCGACGCCGCCCCCGACCACGCTGTCATAGACATAGACGTTGTACGTCCGATTCGGGTTCTGGGCGCCGAATGACGTCGGAACCGACCAGGACGTCTGCTTCGGTGTCGCCGCAGGATCACCGGCCGGCACGTCCGTCCAGCCGCTCGCATCCGCGAGCGCGCCAGCCGCATAGTTGACCCCGAAGAAGGCCGCTCCGGCCTGCTCGACGGGATCCACCTGTCCAACCAGGACGCCGCGGTTCGTGAAGAAGCTGGTGAAGTCGACCGTCGGCCCCTGGATCCCGGCGGCGGCTCCGGCGACCCAGTCGATCTGGGCGACCTTCTTGCCGGCCCGCTCCGCGGCGTTGGCGATGGTATCGGCCTGCAGCACGCCGGCGCCCGAGAAGGACGTCCGGTTGTTGAAGGCGTCGCCCGCACGGAAGAAGGTGTTGTTGGTGGAGCCGTGCTCGGACGGATAGGTGCCCGTCGCCATGGTGGACCAGCCGACGCCGGTATTGGGCGGGAAGGCCTGGAGCATGCCGTTGTCGCCCGTCACGCCCGAATCCATCAGCGCCTGATAGGTCGGCATGACGCCCTCGGCGGCGAACTTCTCGACGTAGTCGGGCCGCATGCCGTCCCCCGCGAACATCACGACCCGTTTGGCGCTGCCGATCGGAGCGTTGTTGTCCTTCGCCGGAGCTGCCGACGTCGCCGGCGCCAGGCTCAGCAGGACCGCCACGACGGTGAGCAGTACCGGAATCCGGTACCGGGCGGAACGACTCACAGAACACCTCCACGACGGACGGGGCACACGGTCGGGGGCAACGGGAGCTGACCATCGACTGCCGGGCGGGTCTCCTCCAGACCGCACCGGACAGTACAGGGGCCCTACGATAGCGCCTCGTTAACGCCGTGGTAAGGCCTATTCCGCGTTTCTGCCGCATCGCTGAAATCCCGGTGCGCGAGGGCACCGGATAAGCGCCGGTGAAGGACAGCGCGCCACCATGGCGCGATGCACCCGGACCTCGCGGCTCGCCTGGCCAAGCTGGCACCCGACCAGCGCGCGGCGGCAACCGCGCCGTCCGGGCCGATCCTCTGCGTGGCGCCGGCCGGATCGGGCAAGACGACCACGCTCGTCGCCCGCGCCGCGTGGTTGATCGCGAGCGGTACCCCACCGGACAGCATCCGGGCGATCACCTTCAACAAGCGGGCAGCCGAGGAGATGACCGAACGGCTGGACGCGGCGCTCGAGCCATTGGGGGTCGAGCCCGGGACCGTGGCCGTGCGCACCTTCCACGCGCTGGGTCGGGAGATCCTGCGCGACGCCGGCGTCCCGGTGGAGCCGCTGGCCGACCGCGATGGGGTCCTGCGCTCCATCCGGCCTGATGCCGATGCCGCCGAACGCATGCGCCTGGACACGGCGATCTCGCGGCTGAAGCTCGACATCGGGGTGACCGCCGAGCAGGTCGCCGCCGATCCGAGCCCCGGAAGGACGGCCCAGGCCTTCGTCGCGTACGAGCGGGCCGTGGCCGCGACCGGCGGGCTCGACTTCGACGACCTGGTGCTGCGCGCGATCCGGGCCCTGTCGGCCGATGAGCGCCTGCTCGGGCGCTGGCGCGAACGATGCGGGGAACTGCTGGTCGACGAGGTCCAGGATGTCGACCGGGCGCAACTGCGGCTTGCGCTGCTGCTCGCGGCCCCGGCCAACCGGATCTTCCTGGTCGGCGATGACGATCAGAGCATCTACGGCTGGAGGCTGGCGGACGTTCGGCGTGTCCTCGAATTGGCAGCGGTCCTGCCTGGGCTCAGGCGGGTGGACCTCGAGGTCAACCACCGCTGCCCCCCGCCGGTCGTCGAACGGGCGGTCCGGCTCGTCGAGGGCAACCGCGAACGGTTCGCGAAGCGGATCCGCCCGGGCACGTACGCGCGCGGCAGGCTGGTCCTGGCGCCGGACGGGTCCGACGAGACCGTGCGCCTGCGACGCGTCCTCGAAGCGTGGCCGCAGGACGGCTCGACGCGGGCAGTGCTTGCCCGGACCAACCGCGAGCTGCTGCCGGCTGTGGCTGTTGCCTTGGATCTCGGTTGGCCGTTCCGCGCGCCGCGGATCGCGTTGCCGCTCGAGTCGCCGCTCGTCGACGAGGCGCTCAGGCTCCTTGACGACGCGCGCGATGCTCGTCCACTCGTGGCCATCGCGGCGTTGCGGGCCGAGGCCGTCGCGGCCGGACGCCGCGAGCTTGCCGGCGTCCTGCGCGACCTTCTCGGGTGGGCGGCACCGTACGCCGGTGTTGCGGCCCTCGGCGCGGCCGTGGCGGATATGCGATCGCGCCTGGCAGACCTGCGCCGTGATGACGCCGCGTTCAGTCTCGCCACGGCCCACGCGACCAAGGGCCTCGAATTCGACCATGTCGTGGTCGTCGGGATGGAGGTCGGACGCTTCCCGAGTGCCCGCTCGGTGCAGGACGCCGCGGATCCGGCTCGCGCGCTCGAGGAGGAGCGGCGCCTCGCGTACGTCGCGTGGACGCGGGCTCGGCGCACCCTGACGCTGCTGTACGACCCGCTGGTCCCCTCCCCGTTCCTGCTCGAGGCGTTCACCGCGGACGAGCTGCGGCTTCCCGCGGCCGCGTAGGATCGGTGCCGATGGCGGACATCCCATCACTCGGCCCGCGCGGTGTCGGCTGGGTGCTGCTCCAGGGGATCCTGCTGGTCC
Organism: Candidatus Limnocylindrales bacterium; assembly: GCA_035764655.1. Lineage (GTDB taxonomy): Bacteria > Chloroflexota > Limnocylindria > Limnocylindrales > CSP1-4 > DASTYU01. The sequence goes on along the minus strand of DASTYU010000058.1, from coordinate 296 downwards.
TGGTCGGCGCCGCGGGCCTGCGCGCCCTTGCCGGCGCGGACGGCCTCCTGGGCGCGGCGTGGAGCGGCCCCGTTCGGATCGTGACGAGCGCCGTCGCCGCTGCCCTGATGGGGGCCGGTGTGGTGCAGGCCCGGCGCGGCATGCGCGATCTCGGGGCAAGCCTCACGCCGCTGCCCCATCCCAGGGACGACGCAGAGCTCGTCGAGGCCGGCATCTACGCATCCGTTCGGCACCCGATCTATGGCGGGCTGATCCTGCTCGGAGTGGGCTGGGCGCTGCTCGCGGCGTCACCGCTG
>DASTYU010000057.1:0-15915 GCA_035764655.1 Candidatus Limnocylindrales bacterium | reverse complement strand
CGGTTGGCCTTGAGCAGACCGAAGCTCGCACCTTGCGGATCGGTGACGATCGCGAATTTGCCGCCGGGGTACTCGGTCGGGGCGACCTGCTCGTGCGCGCCGAACTCCAGTGCCTTCTTGAACGCCGCCTCGACGTCATCGACCGCGAAGTACACCTGCCAGTAGCTCGGGACTTCGGCGGGGATCTGCGGGTTCATCTCCCACGCACCGGCGACGCTCTCACCATCGATCTGGAACTCGTTGTAGTCCGGCTGACCTTCGCCCATCGGGCTCGCCTTGGTCGACCAGCCGAAGACGTTCCTGTAGAACGGCAACGCGCGGTCGACGCCGCGGGCGTTCAACTCCGCCCACCCGAACGAGTTCGGGGCGTCGGTCTGGAAGCCGCCCATCCGGGTGCCCTGCCAGGCCGAAATGAACGCGCCGGCGGGGTCCTGGAAGACGGCCATCCGGCCCTGGTCGCCAACGTCGAACGGCGGCATCACGACCGTTCCGCCGTTGTCGGCCACGCGACCGGCAAGGTCCTCGAGGTCATCGCTGCCGATGTACAGGTTCCACGCGGTCGGCGCGTTCGGGTCCATCTTCGGCCCGATCCCGGCGGCGTCGCTGCCGCCGAGCCTGGCAAGCCCGTAACCGCCGTACTGCGGATCCGGGTTGACGTCGACCTGCCAACCGAACAGCTTCGCGTAGAACTCGCGCGACGCCGCGGCGTCGGCACTGGCCAGGTCCACCCAGGCTGGGCGATTGACGGTGCTGGTGATCGTCTGGGGCATGTCAGACCTCCTCATGGCTGACCGTTTGGGGACTACCCCATTGTCCCACCGCTGCCGTCAGAAGCCGTCAGGAACTACCGTGCGAGCCGGTATTTCAGGTGGGTTACGCCTGGCGCTTCGATAACGCGGACCTGCTCGAGGTTCACGCTCGGACCGACGCCTTCGAGCAGCCTTGCGCCGCCGCCCAGCAGGATCGGCACGACGTGCAGCTCGAGCTCGTCGACGAGCCCCGCCGCGAGGTACTGGTTGATGCTGTCGGCACCACCGCCGAGGAACACGTCACGGTCGCCGGCGGCTTCGCGTGCCTGGGCCAATGCTGAGTGGATCCCGTCGGTGACGAAGGTGAACGTCGTGTCCGAGAGCGTGAGCGGCTCGCGCGGATGGTTGGTCAGGACGAACACCGGCTTGTGGAACGGCGGGTCGTCGCCCCACCAACCGCGCCACGGGTCCTCGCCCCACGGTCCCCGGCTCGCCGGACCGAACTTGCCGCGGCCCATAATCTCGGCGCCGACGTTGGCGTTCTCCTCGGTCACCACCGTGTTGCTGATGTCTTCGGCCCCGCCCTCCATCCCGTGCGGGTCACGCCAGGCCTTCAGGCCGAAGATCCACTCGTGGAGTCGCTCGCCGCCCTCGCCGAGGGGTTCTGCCTGGGTCTCGTTGGGACCCGCGACATAGCCGTCGAGGGACATGGAGATCGCTGCTCGTACCTTGCTCATGTCCTAAGGATCGGCGACGGGAGCAAAACTCATCGGCAGCCGGGCAAAGAAACGGGCCGTCTGAAGTAAACCTCAAACGACCCAAAGACAGTTAACCCCGGGCGGCGCGCGATGCACGTCAGCATCGCGGCCACCGGGATTACATCCACGTAACGACCTTCTAGCGGCGGCCGCCCATCAGCTTCGATGCCGCCATCGCGGCGATGCCGGCCACCGCGATCTTGGCGATCGGGTTGTCGAACGCACCGCCGGTGCCGCCCTTGCCGAGGATCTGCTCGAAGATGCTCGGGTCCTGCTCGCGGACGCGGGTGGTCATCTCTGCCAGCTCGCCCGGGTCCCCCTGCGCGCGATCATCGATGCCGTCGTCATTCAGGTCGTAGTCCGGGACCTGGATGCCCTGGGCGTTGGCGCGGGTCCGCAGCCACTGAGAGAACTCGGCGCGCTCCTGCGGCGACAGCCGGCCGAAGGCCTCGGCCGCCGAGTCCCGGTACTGATCGCGCGACAGCTCCGGCGTGACTTGCCGATAGCGGTCGACGGCCTCGCGGTCGTTGATGGTCTCGTACGGGGAGCCCTTGTCGAAGCGGTTGATGAAGTCCTGGTATTCGGAGCGCTTCTCGGGGCTGCCGAGGACGCGTTCAAGGATGTCCATGGTGTCCTCCATGCACGGGGATTCGGGGGTCAGCCTCCAGTCTTCCTGATGGGCCGAACACGCCGGGCCCCCGCGCCCAGCCACAGGGTTTCGAGGGTGTTGCGATCGCCGCGAGCTAGGTCGGCTTCGCGGCAGGCTTGCGGGTCGTTGACGCCCGCGACGTCCGAGGCTTTCGGGCAGCACTGGCGGCCGGCTTCGACTGCGCCTTGGACTCCGCCTTCTTTCGCTTGGTCGTGGCTTTTGGCGCCTTGATCGATGCTTCCAGCGCAGGCGCCGGCTCGGCGACGGCTTCCGGGATCGGAACGATTTCGATCGGCACAGCCGGCTCAGTGGCACGGCCTTCCGCGACCAGGCGGTTCACGGGCTTCCAGTCGGTGCGCTGCCGGCTCCCGGGCGGCTGGCGCCAACCGTGCTCGAGGGCCTCGTACCGGGTGCGATAGCGACGGTTCCGGCGCATCCGCAGCTCGTGGGCGGTGTGCCGATCGCCGGGCGGCGTCAGCGGCTCCAGGAGGACGCTCACGGCCGTGGCGCTGCCCGCCCCGACGGCCACGCCGAGCCAACCCCCGAGCGCATAGCCGATGAGTCCGGCGACGAGGACGGCAAGCACGCGTGCCACGATCCGCGACGCGGCGGCTCGACACCATCACCCGTTCGTACGGGCATAACGAAACGACCCGGCTCCTCGGAGAGGAACCGGGTCGTGTGTCTTGCCGCGGGTTAGCTAGATCGCGCCGCGACCTGTGCGGGCACGGCCGGTGACCGCGTTGAACACGACCACGGCGATGATCGCGCCGATGACGGCGATCACGATCGTGCTGATGTCGAGCGCACCCTGGATCGGGTCATCGACACCGAGCAGCACGCCGGCAAGGAACCCGCCGACGAGAGCGCCGACGATGCCGAGCACGATGTGCCCGATCACGCCATAGCGCTCATCGCCCTTGACGAGGAACCCGGCCAGGTAGCCGGCAATCGCGCCGAGGATGATCCACGCAAGGATGTTCATTCATTACCTCCATCCCATATGTCCCCCCTGGGCGATGACATTGGACGAAGGCCATGCGCATCCGCGTCGCGATTTCGACGGAGACATTTCGATTTCCGAACATCGGTGAGCCAGTGGGCTGTTGGCGGACTACCTAGCGGCTGAGGCCGTACCCGGAGGCGCGGCGGGCCCGCTCAGCCATCGTTGCCTCGTAGCGGGCGCGATAGCGGCGGTTCCTGCGCATGTGACGCTCGTGCAGCGTGACGCGCTCGCCCGGCGGCTCGAAGCGGTGGCTCAGCAGCCCGAACGCCGCGAACACGCCAGCGCCGATGACGAGCCCCGCAACGCCACCGACGACGTATCCGGCAAGAGCGGCCGCGAGAACGAGGAACATGCCGCGGAGGGTGCGATTGCCGCTCGCAGGCGGAAATGACCCGTTCGTACCCTGAGGTCCCTCCGTTTCGGCACATTGCCAGCAACCCAGCCTGCTGGGATCAAGGCTGGCCGTGATCCTCCGGGTTGCTCGCCGCGACGACGCGTATCTTCGACTGGAGCGAAAGGGGTGACGCGGTGACGACGCTAGATCGACGGGAAGAGGACCCGCTTCGGCTCCTCCTCGAACTCATGGCGATGCAGGCCGACATCCTGTCCGCCCTTCTCGACCGGGTCTATGACGAGGCGTACCTCGGGACCGCCAGCGGCGGAGCCGTTCAGCGGCTCGACGACGGCACGTTGCGGATCGAATTCGAGGACGGCGCCAGGGGCCGGCGCCCGCCGTTCGAGGATCGCCGGCTGGTCGCGACCTACCGGCGGGGTTCGGGCGAGGTCACGCTGGCTTACCTGCCCGCAGCACCAGGACATCGACCGGCTGCGTCCGGCCCTTCACCTCGAGATGGCGCTGCTCGAGGCCGTCGCGCGACAGCCCGGCAGCCGCGGCGGCCTCCACGCTGACCAGCGCCTCCCCGCTCCCGGCAACCGACGCGAGGCGGGCCGTGGTGTTCACCGCGTCACCGAGCGCCGTGAAGTCCTGGACATCAGCTGCGTCCCCAACCGCTCCCACGAACGCCTCGCCCATGTGCACGCCGACGCCGACTGGCAGCTGCTCCGCTTCGGGCGCGGCCGCCACCTTGGCAAGGATCCGGCGCGCGGCTTCGATCCCCTTCGCGGCGTGGTCCTGCCCCGACATCCCCGGGATGTACATGCCCATCACGCCGTCGCCCATGAACTTGTCGACGAAGCCGTCCGTGTTCAGCAGCGCCTCGCTGCCGATTCCGTAGAAGGCGTTGATCCGGCGTCGGAATTCGGCCGCGCCGAGCTTCTCCGCAAGCGTCGTCGAGTCGCGCACGTCGGCGAACAGAATCGTGATCGGGATCTCGACGCCCGACAGTCCGTTCTCGCGGAGGAATGAGTAGCAGCGGTCGCAGAACTTCGGGTTCTTCGCCCAGCGGCGGCGGCCCATCGCCCGGGCCACGATCGCACCGGGCATCCCGAACGGGGCATTGCACAGCTTGCAGCGCGGATCGCGCGGGATCAGGCGGAAGCGGCGTCGGAGGGTGAGTTGGTCGACCTCACCGCCGAGCATCGTCGCACGGAACAGCTCTCGGCGCGCCTCCTGCGCAGGATCGACTGGCTCCTCCACATGTCAGACGATAGCCCACGCCCCATGACGTGGGGAGTACCCTCGTCCTTCCAGGGACGGCGAGCGTGGATCATGCCGGGGGCCAGACGGCGGTGTCGATGGTGGACATGGAGGCAGCGGACCCCGGGACCTGGTTCGACCCGGAGACGGGCCTGCCCGGTCCGGCGTTCTGGAACGCCGTGCTGTTCGCGGAGTCATCGCGCAGCGCCCGCTTTGAGCGCCCGGCAACCGTGCTGCTGGTCGAGATTGCCGGCGTTCGAAACGTCATCGCGCAGTGGGGCTTCGAGGTGATCTCGCGCGAGGTCGTCGAGCTGGGCGGGATCCTCCGGGCTGGCTGCCGCCACAGCGACTACGTGGTACGCCTTGATGAGACGCGCTTCGGCGTCCTCCTGGTGGAGACAGACGAGATCGGCGCGATCAACGTCGTCGAGCGGCTCCGCGCGAAAGTAGACCGCGAGATCGGGTCGCGGCTGCCGCACGGCCATATCGCCTTCGGCTGGGCGAGCCCCAAGGGCAAGCAGCGGCTCCTGGAGGTGCTCGAACCCGCCGAGCAACGCTTGCGCCAGGAGGCCGCCGAGGGCGCTTAGGCCGTCGCCGGGAGTCGCTCGCCCGCCTCGATCCTCACCGGGAGGCGGTTCTCCGCGGGCGTCAACGGACACGAGTACTTCGGGTCGTACACGCACGACGGGTGGTAGGCCAAGTTGAAATCGAGCGTGTAGGTGCCGTCCTCTTCGGGTTCGAGGTCAAGGTAGCGGCCCGCACCGTACGTCTCGCGTCCGCTCGTGGCGTCGAGGAAGGGCACGAACAGTGACTCGCCGTCGCCCTCGTTGAACGTGTAGGCGGTGAGCTGGCGGGGCTCACCACCGACGTCGAAGCGGAGGATGCCGGCCCGGTGGGCGGGGCGAAGGCGACCGTCCGACGTGGGGATCTCGAAATTCTCCGGCTCGTCGCCGGTGTACGGCTCGAGGCGGCGGTCGTCGAAGACGAGGCTTTCGTCGACCGGGTAGTACGGCAGGCCTGCGAACGTCTCACGCTGCTCGACCGGGATCGGGCTGTGGGCGCCGGACCGGTAGTAGTCGTCCTTGTCGCCGCGGAACCGGGTCACGGCGTCCGCGTAGCTGATGTGCTCGTGGTGCTGATGCTCGTGGTCGTGGTCGTGGTGTTCGTGTTCGGTCATCGCTGCATCGTGCTCCGTTGCGCGCAATTAGCAATCCCCGTGGTGTTCGCGCCGGGGACGGATCGAATTCGGCTCAGATATGAGCCCGGATGCTGTATCGGCCAATTCGGCGCTCATCAGGGCCCTCCGAAGGCGCCAGGACCACACGGGTTTGTATCTGCAAGGTTTCGGGCGGCATCATCCTCCGATGGCCCGTTACACGGTGAACAAACGCGCGGTGGAGCATGCCCGGCGGCTCATCGACGCTCGGCAATACGTGCTCAACAGCGACTGGGGCGAGGTCCAGCCGCGGGCCGACGACGAGAACGCCTATCTTGCCAAGCATTCCTGGGACGAGTACGCGGCGTGGTTCCTCGGGCTGACGGACGGCGCCACCGACGAAACGAAGGGCCGCTATGCGTTCGTCTTCGGCGACTTCAGGCGCATCCATCGGTCCGGGATCATCGCGTGCCATTACCGCGCGGCGGAGTGGCGCCACAAGGAGATCGAGCTGGCCGCCCACGACCTGCTCCAGCTCCTCGACCGGAAGAGCGGGCTGATCAAGTAGGCCGGGTTGCACCCAAGTAGGCCCAAATGCTCAACCCACGGATCTCTGCGGGCCGAGGGAAGCGGCCAGGTTGGCCATATTCCCACCCACGGAGACTTAGGCCGGGTACGTCGCGCTGGACCGGCCGTGAAAGCCCGTCTTCGGGCCTTTCCGCGGCCACATTTGCAGCAGGTGGGAATCTGGTCACGAAATGGGGGTCGCAGTTGGCCTAAGGACCCACCCATGGGAATTTGGCCAAGAAACGCGCGCTCCGCTTGGCCTAACAGCGACCGCTGCACCACCAGCTGACGCCTCCCTGCGCGTCGACCTCGATCCCGATGTCCACGATCTCGCCAGTGCGGCCACGGAGTTCCGGCAGGAATTCTTCGGAATTCACCGAGAGCGCCCACCCCGTGGCGATCGGTACGTAGAAGATCACGTCGGCGGTTGCGCCGGCGGCGAGCGTGGGCGGCTGGGCTGACCCCGGCAGCGGGCGCCCCTCGATCGTCACCGACAGCGAGACCTCTCGCGGCGACTTGTTTGCGACCTCGAGCTGGACGGGGACGGTCCCGGCGGGCGGCATCGGCTCGATCAAGGCGCAGCCACCAGCAACGGCCGCGACAACCAGCAACCGCGCCGCGATGGACAACCCCTCCAGCCGCCCCATGGGCGACATCCTCCCACCGAGGCGCAACAACGGCGTGTCGAAACGGGCCTAGGCCGGAAGGGGCCGCGGCCTGTACACTCCCGGGCACATGGACTGGCTCTTGCAGTACTGGCCGTACCTGCTCGCCATCCTCCTGATCGGCCTGCTAGCGGTGCGTCTCGTCACCATGCTCCCGCGATTTCGGCAGCCGACTCGCCATTCGGGTGAGCGCGTGATCCGCGTGATCGGCGTCGGTGGGGCGGGCGGAAACGCCATCAACCACATGATCCGGGCCAAGCAGCGGGGCGTCGAATACGTCGCGGTCAACACCGACGCGCAGGTATTGGACGAGTCGCTCGCGATGCGGCGGGTCCAGATCGGAGCGCAGCTCACGCAGGGTCTCGGGGCCGGCGGCGATGCGACGATCGGGCGCGAGGCGGCCGTCGAGGACGAAGACGAGCTCGGCCGGATGGTCGCCGGATCGGACCTGGTGTTCATCGCGGCGGGCCTCGGTGGCGGAACCGGGTCCGGTGCCGCGCCCGTGATCGCCAAGAAGGCCCGAGAGGCGGGTGCGCTGACGGTCGGTGTCGTGACCAAGCCGTTCACCTTCGAGGGCGCCGGTCGCTGGAAGGTGGCCGACGAAGCCGAGGCGGAACTGAAGGCCCACGTCGACACGCTCCTGCTCATCCAGAACGAGAAGGTCATGGGCATGATCGGCGAGGACACCTCGATGCTCGAGGCGTTCCGCGTCGTCAACGAGGTCCTGGCCCGGACTGTCCGCGCGATCGTCGACGTCATGACGGTGCCCGGGCTGATCAATCTCGATTTCGCCGACGTGCGCACCGTCATGAGGGACGGCGGGACCGCGACGACCGGGATCGGCTGGGCGAGCGGGCCCGATCGTGCGGTCGAGGCAGCCCGTGCCGCGGTGAACAATCCCCTGCTCGACCACGACATCTCTGGCGCGGGCGCGATCCTGCTGAACGTCGCCGGCGCCTCGACCATGTCCATGCGCGAGGTTACCCGGGCCGCCGATGAGATCCGCAACGTGGCCGACCCTCAGGCGTCGATCATCTTCGGAACGATCTTCGACGACCACCTCGGCGACGAGCTTCGGGTGACGGTGATCGCAACGCGCTTCAGCGATCGAACGCTGGAGCGGCCTGCCGCGGTCGCGATGCCGGTGGCCGTAGCGGCGGAGACTCCGATCGTGCCAGAGCCGGTGGCGGCGGTGGCGGAGACGCCGATCGTGCAGGAGCCAATCACACCCGAGCCGGCGGAACCCGGGCCCGTCGCTCCCCCGGTACTCGAGGAGCAGCAGCCAATTGCGGCGGCGGCGGCGATGGCCCCCGTTGCGAGCTGGCAAGAGCCGGCGGTCGAGCCGGACATGGCCCCTGAGCCGGAGGCCGTCGGATATGAAGCGCAGGAACTGTCGGCCGAGCCGGTCGGGTTCCACGTGGCCGCCGATGACGAGCCCGAGCCTGTGACTCCCTGGTACGCGGGCAGCGCTGAGGCCCATCCCGAGACGCTCGAAACGCAGGTTGCATCCAAGCCGATGTCCTCGTCGGTCGCCACGGTCCTGGCCGCCCTCGCCGAAGAGCGGCCGGCACCGGCATATGTGGAGGACGAGGAGCCGGCCCCGAACCCGACCTATTTCGCGCAGCAAGAGACACCGACCCCGGCGTTCGAGCCGTACGAGCAGCCCAGCGCGGCGGTCGAGCAGCAAGAGGGGCCGACGCACGAGCAGGACGAAGCCCCGGCGCCCGCGTTCGAGCCGTACGAGCGACCCACCGCCTCGTACGAGGAGCCCAGCGCGGCGGTCGCGGAACAAGAGGCGCCGACGCCGAGCTACTACGAGGCGCCGGCCCAGCCTGAAGCACCCGAACCGGTCGAGGAGTCACCGGCGCTGCCGCAGGGCCTGGCGGAGATCCTCAGGGACGAACCCGAGCAGGTCACGGCGCAGCTTCCCGAGCCGGAGGCGTCCGCGCCGCCCGCTCCGGCTCCGGGCCCGTCGCCCGTGGCACCGCGGCCGAGCCCGGCGCAGCCAGGTCCACCGCGGCAGGAGCCAGTGCGAACGCCGACGTCGGCACTGGTCGGTCGCTTCTGGAGCCGCATCGGCAAGTCTCAGCGCTAGGCCCCCTCGCGTTCCAAGTCCCGAATCGGCTCCTCTTCCCAAAATCTGATTGAACGTCCCGCCGGATCTGCGGCCGTCCGGCCAAAGCCCGGACCTCCCCGCCGAATCTCGTGCATTTGTGTGATGTGGAGATAGGCCCGCGGATGGCTCACTGCGCACAGCAGTGGCGGGTCGCGTGCCGCTCGCCACGGCAGGGCACGACGAAAGGCCGGCGTGAGGGGAGCCGGCCTTTCGTGTTGCCTTGGCCCTGCCCGACATGCGAGCGCAACGGAACGCGCGACGCGCGTAGGGCAGCCGCGCTGTCCCCTCCTCCACCCTTAGAAGATGGAACAGTCTGTCCTGTTCGGGCGGTATCGCCTCCTGTCGCGTGTGGGGGCCGGCGGCAGCGCCCAGGTCTGGCGCGCAGAGGATGCACGCACCGGTGAGGAAGTTGCGGTCAAGCGGCTGCATCCCGTCGTTTTCGCGGACCCGGCCGCCCGGCGCCGACTCGAGCGCGAGTCGCGGGCACTCCAGGGACTGGACAGCCCGAACATCGTTCGGATCCGGGACAGCCACGTGACCGACGACGAAGCTGCCTTGGTGCTCGATTTCGTCCCTGGCGTCTCCCTGTCCGAACGGCTGACGGACCACGGACGGCTGTCCGCGGCGGAGACGGTGCGCGTGGTGCGGGACATCGGCGCGGCCCTGAGCACCGCGCACGCCGCCGGTGTCGTCCATCGCGACGTGAAGCCGGCGAACATCATCCTGTCCGAGGAGGGTCGTGCGCTTCTCACTGATTTCGGCGTGGCGCGCCAGCACGCCGGGGATGTTGCCAGCGGAGCGGCCACCGAGGTCACCGCCCCGGGCCTGGTCGTCGGCTCGTTGCGCTACATGTCGCCCGAGCAGCTTCGTGGTGAGCCGGCCACGCCTGCCAGCGACCAGTACGGGCTGGCGGCGGTCGCATACGAGATGCTCAGTGGCCGGGCGCCGTACGACGCCAGTACCCCATTCGCCCTTGCGACCGCGCATGCCGAGGCGCCCGCGCCACTGACCGGGATCGAGCCCGCGCTGGCGAACGCCATCGAACGCGGGCTCTCAGCCGACCCGGCCGGTCGGTTCCCCGATGTGTCGTCCTTCGCGGCAGCAGTTCAAGACGCCATGCAACCTGCAGCGGCCAATGCCCAGACGACGGTGATCCCGGCAGTCGGCAACGCGCCGGCGGCTCCGGTCACGGACGCTCCGGCGTCAACGGGCACGACGACGCCGAGCCACCGGGCTGCGATCGCTGCCGGCGCACTGGCCGTCGCGCTCGCCGCCTTCGTGACACTCGCGGCCCTCGATCGCGGCGGCCCTTCCAGCCTTCCCGTGGAGCGGCCGGCCCAGGCGGCCTCGACCGCTCCGACGTCCCCGCCTGAGGCGAGCCCCGCCGCCACCGCCGCCCCTGCAGCGAAGGACAACGACACGGGTGGCGGGAAGGGCAAGGGCAAGGACAACGGCAGGGGCAAGGACAACGGCAAGGGCAAGAACGACTAGAGGCCCGGCACCCGGCTGATCCAGTAGGGCAGGTCGGGCGGCGGGTTCTGGACGTCGAAGCGGGCGTTGACGACCCACAGGTCGCCGGCAGCCCAGGTGGCCGTGGTCGGGATCGCGAAACTGTCGCTCTGGATCTCGTTCGTCAGGACGCCCGCCGTCATCGGCCCGTTGAGGCGGAACGTCGCGACGAGATTGTCGAAGTTCCGAACGACCGCGAGCGTGTTGCCCCGCACTTCGATGCCGTCGCCGTTTGTGACGAGATACGTGCCCGAGTCGCCCGTCAATTCGACCTGCGTGGCAACGCCGTCCGGATCGACGGTGAACACCAGGCCCTCGTTCGACTGCACGATGAGAAGCGTCCCGCGGGCATATGCGACGCCGTTGGCGTTGAAGCCGTCGGAGTACGAGATGTCGCCGGTCAGCGGGATCGTGAACGCGTCACCGGGCGCCGGCAGCGCACCGCCCGACCCGAGTGGAACGGCGAGCAGCTGCTGGATGTTCGAATCGGTCGCGTAGACCGCATCGGGCGTCGCGACGATATCGTTCACGAACCCCGATTCGAAGGTGTAGGTCTCGAGCAGCTCGCCGGTCGCGGCGTCGTACACGCGGATCGATGAGCCACCGCCGCCGGCGACCCACAACCGGTCGTGCGCCTCCTCGTAGTCGAGGCCGACGGCCATCTGGCCTTCGACGCCGGGGATGAACGGGGCGCCCTCGCCGGACGGGAGGGTCCCGCGCCAGATCGCTCCGTCGACCAGCGAACCGACATAGAGGGTCGTCCCGTCGGACGTGACGCCTTCCGGTTGCCAGCCAGGCGGAAGGTTGATTTGATCCGGGAACGCGTTGGCAGTCGCGGGCGCCGCGGCCGCGCCGAGGATGAGGGCGAGTCCGAGGATCGAGCCCATGATGCGTCGCATCGGTGAACACCTCCGAGTGGGGACGGCGCGAGGGCGAGGGAGGAGATCGCCCGTCGGCGGAGGCGCCGCCGGTCTCTTCGATTCGGCATGCCCAGCGTACCCCTGGAGGCCCCCGACAGGCCTTGCAGGTGCCTATGAAACGGGCCTGCTTTGTCACTTCGCTGCATTGGAGCCGTCGCTGACCGCAGCCGCCTCCGTGCGCGAGGCGGGCCTATCGTCCGAGCGCAATGCGAGATACGTTCCTGCACCTGGCAGCGCGGGTGACGAACCTGGCAGGTTCGCCATACGCCCTGCTGCTGGCCGCCGTGGTGATCGTCACGTGGCTCATCACCGGGCCGATGTTCGGCTTCTCGGACACGTGGCAACTCGTGATCAACACGGCGACCACGATCGTCACCTTCCTCATGGTCTTCGTCATCCAGGCGACGACGAACCGCGAGATGAAGGCGACCCAGATCAAGCTCGATGAGCTCATCCGCGCCGTCCACGGCGCACGGAACGCGATCATCGCCACGGACCTCATTTCGGAGGAGGAGGTCGACCAGCTCCAGCGCGAGATGGAAGACGTTGGCAAGCGGGCGCAGGCACGCACGAAGAACGGATCACAGTCCGGGGCACGAGCCGGAACTCGCCGGCGAACGCGACAGGCTAGTTCGACGACCCGTTAGTCGAGAGGTCCCGCCAGCCGACGTCGAGCGGTGCCGTCACGACGATCCCGTCGCGCACCGCCCCGGTCAGCACCGCCTCGTCGATCGAGATCGGCTGGAGTCGGTCGTACGCGGCGCGAAGGGCGAGCTCCGAGCGGTACGCCGGTTCGAGCAGCGTGAACAGCGGGGTGTAGCGCTCGATCGCGTCGTGGATCGCGCCGCGCTGCCACAGGAACACGCCCGAATTCCAGAAGTTCGTACCGGCGTCGAAGAGCTCCTTCGTGCGGCCATCCTTGGGCTTCGCCTCGAAGCCGACCACCGGGTAGACGCGCAGCCGCCCGACGCGGACGCCGTCGTCGTAGCCCGGCTGGATGTAGCTGAACTCCGGGTCGGGGCCGGTGGGCCGGATCCCGAACGTGACGAGCGGCCGCTCGACCCCGGCGGCGCCTCTCACGACCTCGACCGCGGCCGTCGCCATCGCCTCGCGGAAGGTGTCGTCCTGGTCCACTTCGTGATCGGCGCAGATCACGAGCATCTGGTCGTCGTCGGGGCGCCGGACCGCAACGGTGGCAAGCGCCAGGGAGGCCGCGGTGTTGCGGCCCATCGGCTCGGTCAGGATGCGCGCCTCGGGCAGCTCGACGCGGACCCGTTCCCCGAACCGCCGGTCGGTGACGGCGACGACATCCATTGGATCGACGAGGGGTTCGATCAGGTCGCCAATGCGGCGCAGGAGCGTTCGGCCATCGTCCGTCCGGCGGAGCGAAACCGGGTCCTCGTTGGCCCGCAGCGCGTGCTGGCGGGTGCCGCTGCTGCCGGCCAGGATCACCGCGTACATCGGTGTGTAGCCTAGCGGTCGCACGTTGAACGGGTGTTGCAGGACCCTTCGCACGGGATGACCCGGTACGCTGGCGCCATGCCCTGGCAGCAACGACACGTCACCCGCGCCGACCAACGGCGAATTGCGTGGCTCGAAGCGGCCCCCACCGCGGGGAGCGACGCGCCGACAGTCGTGCTCGTCCATGGTCTCGGCACGTCCGATCGCTGGTGGGCGCCGACGATCCCGGTACTCGCCGAGCGATACCGGGTGTTCGCGCCAGACCTTGTGGGGTTCGGGAGGAGTGCCGGCCAGCCCGTCCAGCTCGACGTGGCCGCGGACGAGCTGGCAGCGTGGGCCTCGGCCGTCGGCCTCAAATCGGCAACCTGGGTCGGCCACTCGATGGGCGGCCAGGTCACCATCGACCTGGCGGCGCGCTATCCGGAGCTCGTGGAGCGCCTCGTGCTCGTCGACGCGGCCGGACTCCCGGTCTCGAAGGACGTCACCCGGCACCTGATGAACGTGGTGCGGGCCAGCCCGTTCATGCCGCTCGCCGCCTACCCCGTGGCGGTCGAATGCGTGCTGCGCTGCGGACCCGTCGCGATCACCCGCGCCTCGCACCAGATCCTCAGCACCGACCTCGAGACGCGCGTGCGTTCGATCGACGCGCCGACGCTGGTGGTGTGGGGCGGCCGGGACACGCTCCTGCCGCCGTCGTACGGGCGACGACTCGCTGCCATGATCCCGGGCGCCACGTATGTGGAGCTCGAGCGGGCGGGGCACTCCCCGCAGTGGGAGGCACCCACCGAATTCGAGCAGGCGCTGCTGTCGTTCCTCGAAGCCCCCGCGGCGCCGTCCAGCGAACCGGCGCCCGCTACGGCGCCGACCTTGATGCCCGGCGTGGCGATCACGGCACCCACCGGCGGCCGCGTCGTCAATCGCTACGCGCCCGTCGGCGACTGGTCGGTCCACCTCCGCGTCGGGCGGCCCGGTGACGTTGAGACGGCGCTCGACCCGGTCCCGATCGTGTTCGTCCATGGCTACGTGCAGGCGAGCCGCAGCTGGCTGCCGACCTTGAAGCGGTTGGCCCGTCGCCACCTGGTGCTGGCGCCAGACCTGCCGGGATTCGGCTGGACGCAGACCGCCCAACCGGCGCTGGACGTCCCCGGCCAGGCGGCGGCGCTCGCCTCGATCATGGATGCCGCCGGTGTCGGCCGGGCGGTGCTCGTCGGATCGTCCCTCGGGGCCCAGGTCGTGACCCAGCTGGCCGTCGCTCACCCGGATCGCGCGCTGGGCGTCGTCCTCGTCGGGCCGACGTTCGATCCCGGGGAGCGGTCACTCCCCCGCCAGGTCATCCGTGCCGCCGGCGGCCTGTTGCGGGAATGGCCGTCGGTCTGGCTGGAGCACCTGCGCGACCTCGTCCTGGCCGGCCCATCGCGGATCGTTGCCTCGCTCCGTGTCGGGTGGGCGCACCGGATCGAAGCGGTACTCCCCGACGTACGTGCCCCGGCCGTCGTCGTGCGTGGCAGCCGGGATCCGCTCGTGTCCCGCGAGTGGGCTCGTGAAGCGGCGGCCCTCATGCCGAACGCGCGAGCACTCGAGATCGGCGGGGCGGTCCGCGCCGTCGGTCAGAGCTCGCCCGAAGCGCTCGCCCGCATCGTCGACGAGCACGTGGCCCTGATCACGGCCGGGTCCGACAATCGAACGGACGGCGCGCTGCCGATCCCGATCGTGACGGCGACCCATCGACGGCGCGTGGACGCCCGGCCGCGCAAAGCCCGGGCCGGCCCTCCCCGCGCCTGAGGCGGTCCCTGGTCTAGGAGGGCCGCGTCACCCTGACGTCGTCCACCGCCGCCTCGACGGTGCTCGAGCCGCCGCGATCCGCCGCCACGAACACGATCCGCACGGTCTGCCCGGCCCACGGCTCGAGCGGGACCACGACCGACACCCAGGCTGGCGTGTCCTTGTTGGCCGCGCCCTTCTCCTCCTTCACGAGGGTCCGGTTCCCGGCTTCGTCCTCGACGTATGCCTCGAACGAATCGGCGCTCGACGAGCTCGCGCCGTGCGCGAAGTAGTAGCGGAAGAACAGGTAGCCGACCGTGTCTCCGAGGCTGATCGGCGCGGAGCGCACGCTCGTCAGGCCGTCGACGTCGTACGACTGCACGCCGGCGCCCGCCTTGTAGGCCGTGACCAGCGCACGGTTCCCGGAGGGAGTGGAGTTCGACTGGTAGGTCGTGCCCTCGGGGTTAGCCCGGACCCACTTGCCACCGGTGGCGGTGTCCGTGCCGTCGGGGTTCGTCTTCCAGCCGGTCGGCGCCTCGAAATCGTCGAAGAACGGGCCACAGTGCGTCCGCTCCTTGTCGATCGACGCGTACACGCAGCCCGCCCGTGTGATGAGGTAGAGGACGGCCTTGCGGTTGCGGTTCGTCTCGCGGGTGATCACCTCGTCGGGTGGGTAGAAGCGCGTGATCGTGGAGTTGACCGACTTCGACGGGTACATCTCGAACGTGTACATGAAGATGCGGTGGACGCCGTACGCCCAGTCGATCTCGTCGCCGTCGGTGATGTACAGGGAGCTCGACTGCTTTGGCGCGTAGCCGTTCGATGACGCCATGCGCTTGCCGATCGCAACGAGCGCGGCGTGGTCGTCGGCGGTCATGTCCGACGGGATGTCCCTGAACGTGTAGCCGTACGGCCACAGGACTTCCTCGCCGGCCGTGTGGAAGGTGATGGCCGTCTTGATCTGCTGGCGGCCACCGAGGACGCGGCTGTTGATGAAGTCG
>DASTYU010000056.1:0-6789 GCA_035764655.1 Candidatus Limnocylindrales bacterium | reverse complement strand
TTGGACCGCAGTGGTGGGATCGTTGATTCCCGGTGACAGCGCTCGGACGGCGACGTCAACGAGCTGACGGAATCCAAACGCGGGATCCTGCTCGAGGGTTCGCTCGCCGCCGATCGCGATGGCGTCGCGAACCTCGTCCGCGGCCGTCCGATCCCAGGTACCCCACGCGACAGCGAGGGGCGCGCCGATCGGCAGGAAGTCACCGACCATCGGGACCACCTGGAGGGCCCGGGTGTCGGCGTCAGCGGCCGTAAGCAGGCGGCCCTCGTCCACCGACGTCACGATCCCGGCGCGTGGTGCCTTGAGGACGAGCTCCGGCGGTGGTTGCGACGAGGCCCCATCGGCTGGGCGCCTGGGTTCGCCGACAAACCTCTCCGGATATCGCCCGTCGATCGCCTTGACGGTCTCCTTCCAGATGTTCTCGATCACGGTGCTGGCGCGGATCGCATGGGCCATGTGGTCGATGTACCAGACGAATGCGCCGACGCTCGCAAGCAGCAGCGCGAAGGCAACCCAGACAGAGATCGCGGGGACGAACGGGTCACCGCCGTCGACCGGTGTCCGCACCTCGCGGAGAACGAGCAACGTGAACACGAAGGTCGCGATGAATAGGCCGAGCACGACCTGGTTGCCACGGTCGCGCAGGAAGGTCCGCATCACTCGTGGGGAGAGCTGATTCGAGGCGAGCTGGAGAACCAGCATCGTGATCGTGAAGACCAGCCCGGTGAACGTCAGCATCGACTGCGCGATCGTCGAGAGGACACTCCGCGCACCCTCCGGGCTGCCCGAGAAGACGAAGAACAGGGCAGATCCTTGGACGGCGAGTTGCCGATCGATGCCTACGACGAGAAGGGCGAGCAGTGCCGCGACTGTCGCCAGGATCGCCGGAATGAACCACAAGCTGAGCCGCAGGCGTTCCCTGACCGACTGGAACCTGGCCATGCCCCACGATCGCCCAGTCCCCGCGACGAGCGTGCCGTCGGCTGCCCCGTCCACGTTGCAGTCGGGTCGCGACGGGGACCGCCGCTGTCGACGTTCCACGGACGTCGTCACTGACCTGCAACTTCCAGCGCGCCCGCTTGGACGAGCCGATAGGCAGAGAACGGCACGCTTGGAGCATGCAACCCCGAGACGCAGCGGTCGCTGAGACGGGTGCCGACGCGAGGGCCGGCGCCGCCGGCGCCCCGGCACCGACCACCGCGCTCGAACGGGAGCGCCTGACACTGCTGGAGCACGTCCATGCCGCCCTGGACTCGGTCATGATCGTGCTCTCGCTGGCGTGGATTGCGCTGCTCGTCGCGGATCTCGTGGCGGATGGGTTGCCACGCTCGCTCGACATCGCCTTCTGGACGATCTGGGGACTGTTCGTCCTCGATTTCGCGCTCGAGTTCTCGATTGCGCCGTCCAAGCGGTCCTACCTGCGCACACACTGGCTGACCGCCGTTTCACTGACCCTGCCCGCGCTGCGCGTCGTGCGCGCATTCGCCGCCCTGCGCGTGCTCCGTGGCGCCCGGGTGATCCGGTCGACGGGCCTGCTGCGGATCCTGACATCGGTCAACCGGGGGTTGGCGTCGCTGCGAGCGACCGCCGCGCGGCGCGGGGTTGGCTACCTCCTCGCCGCCACGGTCCTGGTGATCGCCGTCGGCGCTGCCGGCATGGCGTCATTCGAATCGCCGGCGTCACTGGCACAGGAGGGGGTGTCCGGTGGTCGACCGCTCGACGGCTACGCGGACGCACTGTGGTGGACCGCCTACGCGATGACGACCGGCGCCACGCATCAACCGAGCACACCCGAAGGTCGCTTGCTCGGCTGGCTGCTCTCGCTTTACGGGCTGGCCGTGTTCGGCTACCTGACGGCGACGCTCGCCAGCCATTTCGTGGGTCGTGAGCGGGAGGCCGCCGGGCGCGAGCCAGCGCGCTGAAGCCGATGGCGTGTCACTGGGTGGCGCGTTCGAGCGCGCATCCGCGGGCAGGCTGTGGCGATCGCGTTCGGCAAAATCCAGACCTGATCCGAGCGCGAGGTCGCGGGCGAAGCGCGGATTCTCCCAGGCCACTCCACGTGGGACGGGAAGCCGGGCACGAGGAGGAGGTCGATCGGTCCGTGACCGACGATCTGGGCCGTCACCTCGTCGTCATCTGACGCACATCCGACCTTCATGCAGCGCGCGCATCGTGCCGCCGTTCCCGGATGGGAACACCACCCAGGCAGGGTCAAACCAGGAGATGCCAGTGCGCCGGATCCTTTCCTTTCTCGCCATCGTTGGGTTCCTCCTCAGCATTGCCGCGACTCCCGTCGCGGCCGGGGGTCCGCCGTCGCTCTCGTTCTACATTGACGGTGAGCGCTACCGGACCGTTGGTACGCCAACCGATTTCACCGACACCGGGGCGCCGGACTTCACCTACGACCGCATCTACGCGCTCGGCGACGGTCTGATCAACGTCGCCGAGGCCAAGCCGGGCGACCGCGACTTCAATGGCGGCCGCTGGGCGGTGCTGCCCATCAGCTGGTCCGTCACGCCGGTGCAGCTCACGAGCGCGGAGCAGGTCGAGGCGTACGCGGACGCCGGCTGGCTCACGATCGGCGATGAGCCCGTGCGCCTGTTCTTCTGCTCGGTCAACCGCGTGCCCCCCGGCCACGGCTGATCGTCATCCGTACGATCCGGCCCGGGCGCTTCGGCGCCCGGGCCTCCGCTGGTTTCGATTCGGGAGTGCGACCTAGGATGGCCACATGACCACGCGTGCGCCCACCTCGCGGCCGATCCTCGTCGTCGATGACGACACGAAGATCCTGCGGCTCGTGCGGACCTATCTCGAGCGGGCCGGCTATCGCGTGGTCGAGGCGAGCGACGGCCGAACGGCCCTCTCGGCGATCGCCCTCGAGGCGCCCGCCCTGGTGGTGCTCGATGTGATGCTCCCGGAGGTCGATGGACTGGCCGTCCTGCGCGCCGTCCGTCGTACGGACCGCACGCCCGTCATCATCCTGTCCGCCCGCGGGCTGACCGACGACCGCATTGCCGGCCTCGCCGCCGGCGCCGACGACTATCTTCCGAAGCCCTTCTCGCCCGCCGAGCTCGTGCTCCGCGTCCAGCGGATCCTCGAACGGTCGGACGCAACCACCACCGGCCAGGGAGCCCCGATCCGGGGAGCGCTGCAGTGGGGTGACCTCGTGATCGACCGCGATCGCCACGAGGTGAGCGTTGGCGGGCGACCGGTGACGCTCACGTCGATCGAGTTCCGGCTGCTCCTCGCCCTGCTCGAGGCGGACGGCCGCGTCCTGACCCGCGATCAGCTCCTCGACGCCGTCTACGGACAGGACGAAGCGGGGATCCTCGACCGCACCGTCGACGTCCACATCGGACGGCTGCGCGACAAGCTCGGCGACGACGCCGAACGGCCGAGGTACGTCGCCACGGTCCGTGGCGCCGGCTATCGTGCCGCGCCGGTCACGTCGGGCGGGAGTGCCGCCTCCGATGCCCCGGACCGGGCCACGCGATGATTCCGCGACCCGGCGGCATCGCATTCCGGATCGCCCTGGCGGCTCTTGCGGTCGCCCTCCTCGCGGTTGCGATCATGGCCGTCGGCGTGTTCGTGCTTGGCGCCCAGAGCTTCGAGGACCTCATGGTCGAGCACGGCGAGAGCACCGAGGCGAGCCGCGAGATGTTCATGGACAGCGTCGGCTGGGTGGTCGCGGGCACCATCGTCGTCGCGTTCGTCGCGTCGTTCGTGCTGGCGAGTTTCCTCGGCGCCCGACTGGCCGTGCCACTGCGCGACATCGGGCGCGTGGCTCGCCAGCTGGCGGACGGTGATTACTCCGCCCGGATCCCGCGGCGCGGACCCGAAGAGATCGTGAGCCTGTCCGACTCGGTCAACCAGATGGCGATGGCACTCGAGGACCAGGAGCGGATGCGCCGCGAATTCATCGCCAACGCCGCCCACGAGTTGCGCACGCCGCTGACCAACCTGCAGGGCTACCTCGAAGCGCTGCGGGACGGCGTCATCGAGGGAGATACGGCAACATTCGAGTCGCTCTGGGACGAGGCCGAACGACTGGTTCGGCTCTCGCGTTCGCTGGACACGCTCGTGGAGGGCGACGCCGGTGGGACGCCCGGGCGCCCGGTCGACCTGGACCTGGGCGCGGCGATCCGCGCGGCGGTCGACCTGGCCCGGCCCGGGATCCTGGCCGGGAACCACGCGCTTACCGTCGATGTTCCGGATGGGTTACGCGCGAGCGCCGATCACGATCAGCTCGCACAGGTGCTCGCAAACCTGCTCCAGAACGCGATCCGCTACACGCCGCCCGGCGGCCGCATCGCGGTGCGCGCCGAACGCCGGCCCGCCGACGTGCTCGTTTCGATCTCGAACACCGGCGGCATCCCCGACGAAGACCTGCCACACGTGTTCGAACGCTTCTACCGCGTGGAGAAGTCCCGCGACCGTGGCCGCGGTGGCGCCGGCATCGGCCTGGCGATCGTCCGTCAGCTGGTCGAGGCTGCCGGCGGCCGCGTCGGCGTCGAGTCACGCGACGAGCTGACGACGTTCTGGTTCAGTCTCCCGGGGGCCTGAGGCGGCCGACGTCATCTCACGAGAACAGCTGGATCAAGGCGAAGTAGTCAAGCAGGGGATCGTCCGGATTGCGCCCGTCGGGATCGATGAGGTGCGTGCGGACGATCTCGTGGTTCGGATTGTCCGGGTCGTACAGCGGCGGTGCCCCGGGCGCGCCGAGATCGTCGCCCATGAACGCCGGGTCATACGGCACGACGGCGTGCGGCTGGGCGAGCGTGCCCTCGGCGGCTGACCGCAGCATCTCGAAGCCCCGCCGCGGGTCGACGAGCAAGGGTCCGCCGCCCTGCCCGAGACGAAGGTGGTTGCGCCACAACTCGACCCGGAAATTGCGGGCGTAGCGGCGCACGCCACGAACGATCTGACCGTCGACGACGTCGCAATTGATCTCGGTGTCGTAGGTCAGGCTGCGGTAGCCGAGGTTGCTCGAACCGATGCTTGCCCACAGGTCATCGACGACCATGTTCTTGGCGTGGACGTAGGTGAACTGTCCCGTGCGGTTGCGGAGGTGGAACACCAGGAGCCGGTCGCGCGTGTCCGCGTCGCCGAGGCCGTGGGTCAGGAACGTGATGAACCGCTTGCGCAGCTCGTAGATGACGCCATTGGCGAAGCGCGGCTCCTCATCCAGTTTCCGGGGAATGAGGATGGCCACGAAACTGAGCGGGTCCGGGCCGACGAGCCGGTGGCGGAGCGCCGCGGCGACCGTATCCTGCTCGGCCACGTCGAACGTGAGCGGGTTCTGGCTCGCCAGCAACGCGTCATACTCCCCCTGGTCGAAGTGGGTCAGGTACTGCTCCTCGATGTAGACATAGCGCTTCGCCCGCAGGATCGCGTTGATCCGGGCGCGTCGGGCGCTGTCGTCACCCTCGTTCAGGTCGACGAACGAGAAATGCGGCACGCCGGTCGGGATCGTCCGATTGACCTGGACGAAGTGCGTGGCCTGCGGGATGGGGTCGAGTTGCTCGGCCAGCGGGCGCGACGGCACGGGAGTCCGGCCACCGAGGGCGGCGTCCGGGTGAGCATTCCAGCGCTGGCGGAAGTTGGTCTCGACGTCATCGACCGCGGGGCCCTCGATCATCGTGTGCGTGTCGTGCCAGCCGCTGTTCGTGATGGTGCGGCCGCCCTGAGCCCGTGGGTCTTCGGGCAGATGCTCGGGCGCATCCCAGCGGCCGAGGGCGAGATCGATGCCGCCGACGAACGCCAGCCGGCCGTCGGCGTTCTCGATCACGACGGCCTTCTGGTGGTGTGACCCGACGGTCCGGCCGACGGCGTCCCGGATCGCCTGGCCTCGATGGCCGCCCTCCGGGCGGTCCAGGAACAGCACGGCGGCGGTGTTGTCGGAGTGGTGGTCCGGATCCTGCGACTGCTGGTGCCAGAGCAGCGCTCGGACGTCGACGTCGGCCTCGATCGCCTCGCGCAGGATGCCCATCAGGTGACCTCTCGGGTCGAACGGCGGGCCGGCGGTCATGCGGGCATCGGCGTTGTAGTCCGGGACAACGGCCGCCTCCGGGGCAAAGTCCGGCAGCCACAGCTCGGGAGCGAACCGCCAGCCGGCGATGTACACGCGGTGGCCGCTCGTGTCCGCGAGGGGCAGGCCCTCGGCGGCCGGCCGGCCGCCCTCATCGACACCGCCGAAATTGTCGTCGCGGAAGGTCCGCCGCAGGGCGCGATAGATGTACGAATAGGTCCGCCGCGCGTCGATCAGCGCGGTGATCCGATTGCCTTCGCTGTACCGGCGCAGCGGCTCTGCCGAGGCGCTCTGCGGGGCCGGCCGTGCCGGGAACCACGCCCCGAGATCGATCGCGGAGACGACGAGGTAGTCATCGGCCATCTGGTCGCGGATGAGCGTCGGCTCCGAGCGGGCCGCGTCCGGCAGCGTGCCGAGCCGGATCGCTTCTCCGTCTGCGGTGAGCCGCTGTTCCGAGAGCGCCCGAGGGTCGGCGTTCGGGGCAAGGCTAGGTCCGATCCACAACCCCTGCGCGTCCGTGGTGCCGAAGGCGCCGGGCGCGCCGGTTGCCGGTGACATCGAGAAGCGTGCCCCGGGGACGGGCCTGCCGAACTCGTCCCGCCAGTCGAGGATCAGCCGGCGCGGCGTCATGCCCGGCAGCGCGTGGTCCTTCACTTTCGGTCGCGACGGGATCAGCGTCTTGTCGACGAGGACGGGCACCTCGAGGATGTCGGCCAGCTCCTGGACCCGGCGGAAGAAGAACCCGGGGTCGAACAGCTGAC
>DASTYU010000055.1:0-35436 GCA_035764655.1 Candidatus Limnocylindrales bacterium | reverse complement strand
AACGACAACGAGATGTCGATCAGCCCGACCGTCGGTGCCTTCTCGAAGTACCTGTCCCAGATCAAGCTGTCGCGCACCTGGCGCGAGAGCAAGGGCGCGTACGACCGCACGGTCGAACGCATCCCGGGGGTTGGGCCGCTGCTGCTCGAATGGAGCCGGCGGATCCGACGATCGGTGGTGACGCTGGCGCAGCCGGGCCAGCTGTTCGAGGATCTCGGGATCACGTACATCGGAGTGGTGCCGGGCCACGACCTCAAGGCGTTGCTCGCCACGCTGCGGCGCGCCCTGGCGATGCCCGGTCCGACGATTGTCCACGTCCGGACGCAGAAAGGCCGCGGGTACCGGCCCGCGGAAACCGACCAGATCAGCTTCCACGGGGCGGCGCTTCCGCCGATGACACTCTCACCGGGCGCGGACGCCTACAACGGGGCGCGTTCGCAAGGCGGGATGCCAACCGAATCCATGGCCGATGACGCGGCTCCGCCCGCGCTGCCCACCAAGTCGAAGGCACCGAACTACACGGCCGTGTTCGTGGCCGAGTTGATCGAGATGGCGCGGACGGACCGGCGGATCGTGGGGATCACGGCCGGGATGCCCACCGGCACCGGGCTGTCGAAGTTCCAGGCCGAGTACCCGGAGCGCTTCTTCGACGTCGGGATCGCCGAGCAGCATTCCGTCACCTTCGCCACCGGTCTGGCGCTCGGGGGCATGCGGCCGGTGGTGGCGCTGTACTCGACGTTCCTCCAGCGCGCGTTCGATCAGACCGTCCACGACGTGTGCCAGAACGACCAGCCGGTGCTGATCGCCGTCGACCGTGCCGGGCTCGTTGGCGAGGACGGGACCAGCCACCAGGGCATGTTCACCTTGCCGGCGCAGCTGCAGCTTCCGCACCTCGTCGTCGCGTCGCCAAGGGACGAGCAGGAGCTCCGCTCGCTGCTGCGGACCGCCATGGCGCAGGACCATCCGTTCGCGCTGCATTACCCGCGCGACGCCGGGTTCGGCCTCGAGCCGGTCGAGCCGGCGATCATCCCGATCGGCCGGGGCGAGGTGCTCCGCGAGGGGCGGGACGTCCTGTTCGTCGGCTTCGGGCCGATCGTGGCCCGCGCGGTGGAGGCAGCGGACACGCTCGGAGCCGAGGGCTGGTCGATCGGCGTCATCAACGCCCGGTTTGCGAAGCCGCTCGACCGCCAGCTGATCCTCGACCAGGCGCGCGGCAAGCGGCTCGTGGTGACGTTCGAGGAGAGCGTCGAGACCGGCGGCTTCGGGAGCGCCGTGCTCGAGGTGCTCGAGGAAGCGCGCATGTCCGACGTGGCCTACCGCGAGGTCGCCGTCCGGATCATCGGCATCCCTGGCGGCCGCTTCGTCGACCACGGGGCGGTCGGCGACCTGCGGCGCACGCTGCGACTTGACGCGGCGGGTCTCACCGACCAGGTGCGCGAGGTGCTGGCCACGCTGCAGGCCCGGCCCGGCCGGCCGGAGGCGATCGCCGGCTAGCGATCCGGCACGACTTGGCCAAATTCCCACCCGGGGGTCCTTCGGCCACCTCTCCGATGCTCGGAATGGCCAAGTTCCCGCCCCATGAGAACTTGGCCGCGCGAGGGGCGGGAATCAGGCAATCTGGCGACGCTTGGCGGCCCGGAGTTGGCCCAAGTTTCCACCGGTGAGAATCTGGCCAGCTGGGCCACGGGCACGCGACCAGTCGAGTCGCGGTGAAGGTCGCTGTGCCACGATAGGCCTGTGAGCCCGGCGACGGCCAAGCGGCCCCGCATCCGACTCGACCAGCTGCTCGTCGAGCGCGGCCTGGTCGAGACGCGGACCCGTGCGCAGGCGCTGCTCCTGGCCGGCAAGGTCCGCGTGGGAACCGGCGATTCGGCCCGCCGTGACCGCAAGCCCGGCGACCTGATCGACCCGGCGACACCCGTCGGCCTCGTCGAATCCGACCCGTACGTTTCGCGCGGCGGGCACAAGCTCGCCGCCGCCCTCGATGCGTTCCAGATCGACCCGACCGGGCGGGTGGCCCTCGACGTGGGCGCCTCGACCGGTGGCTTCACCGACGTCCTGCTCCAGCGCGGCGCCGCTCGGGTGTATGCCGTCGACGTGGGGCGCGGGCAGCTGGCGGAATCGCTCCGGCAGGACCCGCGGGTGGTCTCGATGGAGCGAACCAACGCGCGAACGTTGACCGCAACCACGCTCCCCGAACCAGTGAGCCTGATTACGTTCGACGTGTCATTCATCTCGCTGGGGCTGGTGTTGGGGCCTGCCCTGTCCACCCTCGCACCCGGACCGTCCGACATGGTCGCGCTCGTGAAGCCGCAGTTCGAGGCGGGTCGCGACAGGGTGGTCCGCGGCGTCGTCCGGGACCGCGCGGTCCACCTCGACGTGCTCCGCGACGTCGCACGGAAGGTGCGCGACCTGGGGATCGGGACGCGGAACGTCATCCCGTCGCCGATCCTCGGGCCCGAGGGAAATCGCGAGTTCCTCGCCTACATGGGCCCGGGGCCGTCGTGCGCGGAGCTGGACGACGTCATCGCACGCGCCGTCGAGGCAGCGTGGGCCGGAGCCGAGGCCTGATATGCGGTTCGGCTTCGCCTACAACCCCACCACCGAGGCGGCGCACGAGCTGAGCGAGCGCGCCGCCGGCTGGTGCAGCGTGCACGGCATCGACCAGTGGGCGGCGGCAGCGGGTGACACCGAGGCGCTGCAGGCCGACCTGCCACGGACCGACGTCCTGTTTGTGCTCGGTGGCGACGGAACGTTCCTGCGTGCCGCACGCGCGGTCGCCGAGGTCGACGTTCCGCTGCTCGGCGTGAACCTGGGCAAGATCGGCTTCCTGTCGAAGGTCGAGGCGGATGAGCTCGAAACGATCCTCGCGCGCATCGCCGACGGCGAGTACGCCATCGAGGAACGGATGGCGCTCGAAGGCCGGATCCATCCCAAGGGCGGCGAGCCGACGCCCGAACGCCTGATCGCCCTCAACGACATCGTCATCGCCCGCGGTGCATTGGCGCGCGTGTGCCGCCTCGACGTGTCCATCGACGACTCGCACCTCGCCACGTTCATCGCCGACGGGCTGATCGTGGCCAGCCCCACGGGCTCGACCGGGTACTCGTTCTCGGCCGGCGGCCCGATCGTCGAGCCCACCAGCCGCACGCTCATCGTCACCCCGATTGCGAGCTACCTCTCGGCGATCCGCTCGATCGTGGCCGGGCCGACCCAGCTCGTCCGCTGCCGCATCGTCGACGCGCACGAAGCACTCGTCTCGATCGACGGCCGCGAGGACGTGCCCCTCGAGGTCGGTGACATGGTCACGGTCCGCGCGCTCGAACGTCCGATCCGCTTCGTCGAGCCGCGCGGAACCATCCCGTTCTGGGACCTGCTGCGGCGCAAGGTCGAGCTGCTGCCGTCGTGACCGATCCCGGCGCGCCAGGCCGCCTCCTCGAGCTGGCCGTCACCGACCTCGCACTGATCGATCGGCTGCGGCTCGAACTGGGCGACGGGCTCAACGTGATCACCGGGGAGACCGGGGCGGGCAAGAGCCTGCTCATCGACGCGCTCGGGCTCGCGCTCGGCGCGCGCGCGGACACGTCGCTCGTCCGTCATGGCGCCGAAAGCGCACGGGTCGAGGCACTGTTCGACCGGATCCCGGAGCCGGTGATCGCGGTTCGCGAGGTCGCCGCATCGGGCCGCTCCACGGCGCGGTTGGATGACGAGACCGTCACGGCCGCCCGGCTGACCGAGGAGGTCGGGCCACTCGTCGAGATCCACGGGCAGCACGAGCAGCAGCGACTCCTCGACGAGCGCTGGCAGCGCGACCTCCTGGATGCCTTCGGTGGGCACGCCGGGCTCCGCGAGGAGATGGCCGCTAGCGTCGACCGCTGGCGGGCAAACCGCTCCGCTCTCGCCGAATTGGCGATCGAGCCCCGCGAGCTGGCGCGTCGGTTGGAGCTGCTTGAGCACGAGGCGACCGAGATCGAAGCGGCACGGCTGCGACCCGGCGAGGCGGGTGAGCTCCGGGCTCGGCTGGAGGCTGCGCAGCACGGCGAGGCCATCGCCCGAGGCGCGGCGGCGCTCCGCGACGCGCTCGTCGGCGAGGGGAGCGGCGCGCGCGATGTCACGGCGGTCGCCGTCCGCGAGGTGCGCAACCTGGCGCGGGTCGACGCGCGGTTCGTATCCCTGGAGGAGCGGCTCGCCGGCCTCGAAGCCGAGTTGGCGGACGTTGCCGCGGAGGTTCGCCGCCTGGCCGACACCGTCGATCACGACGCGACGACCATCGCCGCGCTCGAGGAGCGCCTCGGTCTGATCTACGCCCTCGAGCGGCGTTACGGCGACGACGAGGCGGCCGTGATCGCGCACGGGGAACGCGCCCGGGACGAGGTGGAGCGGCTGGCCGGGCTGGAGGGCGAGCGCGCTCGTCGTGAAGCGGACGATGGGGAGCTGCTCGAAGCCGTGGCCCGGACCGCAGCCCGCCTGTCGAAAGCACGGAAGTCGGCAGCCGCCCATCTCGCGTCCGCCGTCGGGGCTGTGCTCGGCGAACTCGGCTTTCCGGAGGGCGTCTTCGAGGTCGCCCTCGGACGGCGGCCCGCGGGCAAGGACGAAGCTGCGGTCGAGCTCAACGGCGACGCCGTCGCCTTCGATGCGACGGGGGCCGACGAGGTCGTCTACCGGCTCGCCCCGAACCCCGGTGAACCGCCGCGCCCGCTGGCGAAGATCGCGTCTGGAGGTGAGCTGTCGCGCGTGGCCCTTGCCGTCAAGCAGGTCCTCGCCGAGGCCGATGACACCCCGACGCTCGTGTTCGACGAGGTCGACACGGGGATCGGCGGTCGGAGCGCGGACCCGGTCGGGCGCAGCCTGTGGGCGTTGGCACGCCGCCACCAGGTCCTGTGCGTCACGCATCTCCCGCAGATCGCCGCGCACGCAGACGTCCAGTTCCGGATCACCAAGCGCGAGCGCGACGGGCGGACGGTGACCGAGGTCGAGCGGCTGGACCGCGAAGGGCGGATCGTCGAGCTCGCCCAGATGCTCGGCGGCGCGGCGGGCGGTGCCACGGCACTGGCCTCCGCGCGCGAGCTGCTCGACCGGGCCGACGGCTGGCGCGAGGGCGTCGGCGCGGCCGGCTGAGGCCGCCCACGGCGTGGTCGCCATCGAGGACGCCATCGAGGACTACCTGGCCTACCTCCGCGTCGAGCGCGGCCTGGCGCCGCGGACCATCCGCGCGTACCGGGGGGACCTGGCGGACTTCGCGGCGGCGAAGGGTGTCACCCGCGGCTGGGATCGATCGCCGGACGTCGCGCTCGACTATCTCGCAGCGCGGACCCGTCGCGGCCGGCCCCACGACCCGGGTCTCGCGCCAACGAGCCTGCGCAGGCGCGCAGCGGCGCTCAAGGGCTTTTACCGATTCGCATTCGGCGAGGGCCTGATCCGCGTCGACGTCGCGGCGCACCTCGATCTGCCCCGTCAGCCACGCCTGCTGCCCGAGACGCTCACCGTGGATGAGGTCACGCGGCTGCTGGATGCCGCCGGCGGCGAGGATCCCGACGAGCCGGACCATGAACGCCGGCTCGAGGACCGAACACTGCTGGAGCTGCTTTACGCCGCCGGCCTGCGCATCGGCGAGGCGACCGGCCTCGACCGCGAGGACCTCTCGTTCGACGGGTCATTCGTGCGCGTCATCGGCAAGGGCGACCGCGAGCGGCTCGTGCCGCTCGGCGAGGTCGCGCTCGACTGGCTGCGACGCTGGACCGGTGGCCCGCGCGAGCGCCTGCTGGCGATCGGTCACGTGACGCCGGCACGGGGCGGACCGCTATTCCTCGGGCCGCGCGGACGGCGTCTCGCCCGGCAGCAGGCATGGGCCGCGGTCAAGCGTGCCGCCTCGGCGGCCGGCCTCGGTTCGCGCGTCAGCCCGCACACGCTGCGCCATTCGTTCGCGACGCACCTGCTCGAGGGCGGCGCCGACCTGCGCATCGTTCAGGAATTGCTCGGACATGCGAGTATCAGCACGACCCAGCTCTACACCCACGTGACGGGTGAGCGCATCCGGGACGTCTATGGCCGGGCCCATCCGCGGGCCTGATGAGAGGGAAGGGACGGGGATGAGCTACGCGGACCAGCTGATGTCGACCGGCGAACAGATCCGCTATCGCGAGCGGCAGCACTGGTTCATCCTGCTGTGGGCAGGCCGCTACGCGATCCTCGCGATCATCGGCGGGTTGTTGCTCGTGCTCCTGGCGAACGCGTTCGGAATCACGGGGGTGATTCGCGACCTCGCGGGCTACGCGTTCGCGATCCTGCTCATCGTGGGAGTCCTGAACTTCATCTGGGTCGCGCTGACCTTCCGCTCCAATGAGTACGTGCTGACCAACCGGCGGGTCATGCAGGTCGGCGGCGTGATCAACAAGCACTCCACCGACAGCTCGCTCGAGAAGATCAACGACGCGGCACTGTCGCAGTCGTTCTTCGGGCGCATCTTCAACTTCGGCGATCTCGACGTGCTGACCGCATCCGAGGCGGGGATCGAGCGGTTCCGGATGATCCACGATCCGGTCCAGTTCAAGAAGACGATGCTCGACGTCAAGCACGACTACGAGCTCGAGATGTCGCGCGGTCCGGTTCCCTCGAGCCCGCCGCTGCGGGCGCCCGCCGAGTCGACCTCCGAGCCAGTCGGCGACGAGACGTCGTCCGTGGAGGTGCCGCCCGCGCCCCCACCGGCTCCCGTCACGCCAGCTCCAGTCACGCCGCCTCCGCCGGAACCCTCCCCGACGCGCATGACCGCGGACGAGGTCACGCGGACGCTGGCGAGCCTCGCCCAGCTGCGCGACAGCGGCGCGATCTCACCGGAGGACTACGAGCAGAAGAAGGCCGACCTGCTCGGACGCATCTGATGACGGCCTCCACGTTGCGAGCCTGACCCGTGCTCGGCCGACCGTTCATCGCCGAGGAACCCGTCCTGGCGATCATGCTGATCGCCTTCTGCCTGCTGATCGCCTTCCCGGTCCACGAGTTCTTCCACGCCTACGCCGCCGATCGCCTCGGCGATCGGACGCCGCGGGGCTACGGCCGGCTGACGCTCAACCCGATCGCTCATTTCCATCCGGTTGGCGGGACGATGCTGGTGATCTCGGTCGCGCTGGCCGGGATCCCACTCGGCTTCGCGGCCACCCCGGTCAATCCGTCCAACCTGCGCGGCCGCTACGGCGAGGCGATCGTCGCCGTCGCCGGGCCGTTGTCGAACCTGGTCCTGGCTGCCGCGGCGGCCATTCCACTGCGGTTCGTGTACGCGAGCGGCCTCGACTTCGAGTATCCGATCCTCGAGCAGGCCCTGGCCCTGATCGTGTGGGGCAACATCATCCTTGGCCTGTTCAACCTGGTTCCGGTGCCGCCCCTGGACGGTGGCGCGATCCTGCTCTCGGTCGTGTCCCGCGAGACGGCATGGCAGCTTCGCCCGATCCTCAGCCAGTACGGGCTGCTGATCCTGGTCGCCCTGTTCTTCCTGCCGATCTTCAACGGGCAGACCATCGGCGGTCGTGTCCTCATCCCCATCGCGGATGCCGTCTTCCGTGTCCTGGTGGGGTAGCAAGGTCCGCCAGTTCCGGTCGCACGTGCGGGCGCGCGTGGCCCCCGACGAGCGGGTGGCGCTGACGGGCTGGGTGAGCCCCGAACAGCTGGCGCTGTTCGATGCGATGCACGTCGCCGACCGCCGGCACGGGCTGGATGTCGTGGCGACGCTGCGCTCGCAGGGCGTCGCCGACGAGGAGGTCCTCCTGGCCGGGTTGCTCCACGACTCGGGCAAGGGCCGGACGGGCGTCTGGCCGCGGGTGGCCTACGCGCTCGGGCAGGCGTACGGGGCGTGGGTCTGGCGGGTCGCCGGCATCGCGCCGCCCATGCGCCGGGCGATCGACCGCCTGCGGGCGCACGCCGACACCTCCGCACGTCTCGCCGAGCGTGCCGGAGCGTCGCCGCGCACCGTCGACCTGATCCGCCACCAGGAGGCGCCCGTCGATCCCGATGCGGGCCGGCTGCTGCAGCTCGCGGACGAGGCGAACTGATGGTCGAAGTCGAGGCCGGCGTCACACGCCCCGCCGCGGTCGTGTTCGGCGAAGGGCGGCGACCCGAGGCGGCGACGCATGTCAGCGTCGCCGAGTTCGAAGGGCCGCTGGCGCTCCTCCTCGCCCTCATCGAGGCTCGCGAGCTCGACGTCCTCACGGTGCCGCTTGGCGCGCTGGCCGACGCGTACCTCGATGCACTGGCCACGCTCGAGGCGGACCGTCTGGGCAACGTCAGCTCGTTCGTGGCGATCGCCAGCCAGCTGATCCTCATCAAGAGCCGCCAGATGCTGCCGCGCCAGGCTCCAGCGGGCGCCATTCCGTTACCGGACGAGGGTCTCGACCCAGAGGCGGAGTTGCGCGCCCGTCTGCTGATGTACCGCGCGTACCGCGATGCGGGCGCGAGTCTGGCCGACGAGGCGCTTCGACGAGTCGGGCTGTTCCGGCGGGAGCCGGGTATCGCGCATAGCGCGGCGATGGCCGGGGCACGGCCCGCGGATGCGCCGCCGCTGTCGCCACTGCTCCTCGTGCGCGCGCTGGACAGCGTCGCGCGGGTGGCGCCACCGCCGGAGCTGCCGCCCGAGACCGTCCCCCGGACGATCACCCTCACCGAACGCGCGGCCATCATCCGCGATGCGCTGCGAGAAGCGCCGACGGTCGTCCTCCAGGACCTGCTGCGCGGCGTGCGCGACCGGGTCGTGGTCGCCGTGACCTTCCTGGCCATGCTCGAGCTCATGAAGCGCCGCGAGATCGTTGTCGAACAGGCCGAGCCGTGGGGGCCGATCGTGGCCCGGGCGACAACCGCGGAGGAACGTACCGCGGCCGGCGTGGCCGCCGAGCTCGACGAACCACTCGACGAGCGCTTGGAGTCCTTCGCGTGACCGTCCTGGATTCGGGCGAGAACGGCGCGCATCCGCCGTCCTCCGAGGAGGCGTCGGACGAGGCAATCGCCCCGGAGCCGATCGACCTGACCGAAGCCGCCCTCGAAGCCCTGCTGTTCGTCGCCGAGCGTCCGCTGGCCCGTCGCGAGATCGCGGCCCTCGCGGGCACCGATCGTGCGACCGTCGATGCCCGCTTGGGCGACGTCGAAGTGTCGCTCCGGCATCGGGGGATCCGAGTTGTCCTGTCGGGCGACCGCGTCGAGCTCGTAACCGCGCCGGAGGCCGGTGCCCTGATCGCGCGCTACGTAGGAGCGGATGCGGTCCGCCTGTCGCCAGCGTCGCTCGAGACGTTGGCGATCGTGGCCTACCGCCAGCCCGTGACGCGGGCCGCCATCGAGCGCATCCGCGGGGTCGACTCCGACTACACGGTCCGCACGCTGCTGCACCGCCGCCTCATCGTGGAGCTGGGCCGGTCGGACGCCCCGGGCCGACCGTTCCTCTACGGAACCGGCTTCGACTTCCTCGAGCGGTTCGGGCTCACCAGTCTCGACGAGCTGCCTCCGCTCGAGCTCGAGGTCGCGGCGCGGCTGGCCGAGGAGGGTGGCGAGCCACTGCAGCTGGGCATGGCCGCGGATCCGGCCGAGCCGACCGAGCCCGGAACCCCGGCCTGATGCCTGCCGAGCGCCTCCAGAAGGTGCTCGCGGCGGCAGGTGTCGCGTCGCGCCGCGCCAGCGAAGCCCTGATTGCCCAGGGCCGCGTCACGGTCGACGGCCGGGTTGCCCGGGTCGGCGATCAAGCGGATCCGGAACGGTCCGTCATCGCCGTCGACGGCCGGGTGATCGGTGCCGCCGCGCAGAGCGCCTACCTGTTGCTCCACAAGCCGCCCGCGGTGACCTCGACGACGCGCGACCGTCACGCCGAGCGAACGGTCCTCGACCTGCTGCCCACCGCGCTGGTTCCGCCGGGTGCCCGGCTGTACCCCGTCGGGCGGCTCGACCAGGACTCGGAGGGCCTGCTCGTCCTCACCAACGACGGGACGTGGGCCGACCGGCTGCTGCACCCGCGCTACGGCGTGGAGCGCGAATACGCGCTCGGGCTGCGGGCGCGGTTGAGCCGGGAACAACTGGATGCTCTTCGAGCCGGCATCGAATTGGACGAGGGCCTCGCCCGGTTGAGCGGCCTGCGGCCGCTCAACGAAGCGGACGTCCAGCGAATCGTCGGGCTGATGGATCCGCCGCCGCCTCAGCTCGCCTGGTACCGCGCCGTTCTCACCCAGGGCTGGAAGCGCCAGCTCCGGCGGATGTTCGCGGCTGTCGGTGCGCCGGTGGACCGGCTGATCCGGATCCGGATCGGCCCGGTCCGGATCGACGGGCTGCGCTCCGGCCGGGTCCGTTCGCTCAAGGCTCCGGAGGTTCGCGGCCTCGCCGGCGGCGGCGGCCGCTCGCGGCCCGGCGGCCAGGCCAGGTCAAGCGGGGAGGGTTGAGATGGGGATCTTCAAGCGCCTGGTCGGCGGCGATCCGCCGGCGCCCGAGTGGGCGGCGTTCTTCAGCGGATCGGAGTACCGCCACTTCCTCGACCTGGTCGTCGCCGACATTCGACGCCGCGGCTACGACCCGCAGGTCGGCGACGGGTTCGTCACGGCGGACACCGGCGGCGACGAGCCGGTCACGTGGGGCCTCGGCAACCTCGCCCAGCGCTGCAACCAGGAAGACCCGTCCCGGTGGGAGTCGATCGTCGCGACACACTTCACGGCGCTCCAGCAGATGGTCGGGCGGGACATGGACGCCCTGGCCGCCGATTTCGAGCAGGTTCGCCCCATCCTGCGCGTTCGCCTCATGCCGGACGAGTCGATGGGCGGGGTGGCCGTCGGGGAGACGGTGTCCCGGCGACCCGCACCCGGAATAATCGCGACGCTCGTCTACGACTTCCCGGATTCGACGGCGACCGTCCACCAGGAGCACCTGGCGGGCTGGCCGGTCGGTGCCGACGAGGTCTTCGACATGGCGATCGCGAACGTTCGCGCCGAGCCACCACCGGCCGCGGAAACGGTCGACGCGGATGGCGTCCAGCTCCGAGTGATGGCGGGTGACAGCTTCTACGTCGCCAGCCGTGCGCTGTTCCTCGACGAGCTCCTGGGCGGTGTGCGCGACGGGGTCTTTGCGGTGCCGAACCGGCACGTGCTGCTGTGGTACCCGGTGACCGACCTGTCGGTGGTGCAGGCGATGTCGCCGATGTTCCAGATTGCGGCCAACCTGTTCCGGGAGGGACCCGGCTCGATCAGCGACCAGCTGTACTGGTGGCAGGGCCGCGCGTTCGTGCACCTGCCGCACAGCGCGAGCGGGAAGAACATCAACTTCGTGCCGCCCGACGATTTTGTCGCGCTGCTCAACGGCCTCGCGGAGCCGCCGCCGCGCTGAGAGCCGGTATCCTGCCCCGGATGCCTGCACGAACGGGATCACAGGAGGGGCTGGTCGTTGCGCTCGACGGACCGGGTTCGTCGGGCAAGAGCAGCGTGGGCGCCGCGGCCGCGCGGGAGCTCGGCTACCGCTTCTTCGACACCGGGCTGCTGTACCGCGCCATCACGTGGCTCGCGCTCGATCGCAAGGTCGGCAGCCACGACGCGGATGCGCTCGTGGACCTCGTCGAGGAGCTGGAGCTCGCCGACGACGACGCCGGCCACCTGAACCGCGTCCTGAGCAACGGGCGCGACGTGACCGACGCCGTGCGCGGCCCCGAGGTCGACGCGAACGTGTCCGAGATCAGCGCCGTGGCTCCGCTGCGTGCCGCGCTGCTCGAGCGCCAACGAGCGCTCGCGGCGGACGGCCGGATCATCATGGCGGGCCGCGACATCGGGACCGTCGTGCTGCCCGCCGCGGATCTCAAGATCTACCTCGACGCATCGGTTGAGGAGCGCGCGGCCCGTCGAACACGCGAGCGCGACCTCGACCCGAACGGTCGCGAGGCCGAACGGGTGCTCGCGGCGCTGCGCGAGCGCGACCGGCTCGATACCGGCCGCGCGGTGGCGCCGCTCCGGGCGGCCGCCGACGCACGGATCCTGACCACCGATGGCAACGAGTTCGAGGACACCGTGGCGATGGTCGTCGGCACGATCCGCGACGCCGAAGCGCGCGCCGCGGATGAGGCGCGCGAGGCCGCCGCGGCGCAATGACGGAACCCCCGATCGATTCGTCGTCGGTCACGCCGCTGAGTCATGCGCTCGGCCTCGCGGCCCGGATCGGGACCCGGATCTTCACGCACGTCCGGTTCGAGGGGGCGATCGAGGACATCCCGAAGCAGGGCCCGGTGATTCTCGCTGCGAACCATGCGTCGAATGTGGACGGCGTGCTGCTGGCCGGCTGGGTTCTCCCTCACCTGTCGCGCCAGGTGCAATGGCTCGGCAAGCGCGAGATGTTCGACGTGCCGGTCATGGCACAGGTGATCCGCGCGTACGGCGTGCATCCGGTCGAGCGCAGCGGTGCTGACATCGAGGCCTTCCGGATCGCGGAAGGGATCCTCGAGGCGGGCCACGTCCTGTTGCTGTTTCCGGAGGGCACGCGCAGTCGCGACGGAGCGCTGCAGACGCCGCGCGACGGGCTGGCGTTGCTCGCGCTGAGAACCGGCGCGACGATCGTTCCGATCGGCCTGTCCGACACGAACCGGCTCTGGCCGCGCGGCAGGAAGCCGCGGTTCTGGCGCAGCGGGCACGTCACGGTCCGGGTCGGGAAACCGTTCCGCCTGGCCGACGAGCTGCCACCCGACCTGAGCCGGAAGGATGCCAAGTCGCAGGCGACGGACCTGATCATGCGGCGCATCGCGGCCCTGCTCCCGGAGCGCCAGCGCGGCCCCTACGCCTGACGGCGACCCGGGTTTTGGCGCTTCTCGTGCGATAATCGACCACGTGGGAACCGTTGAAGCAGTCCGCATCGCGAAGCGGACAGGGTTCTGTTACGGCGTGCGTGAGGCGATCGACAAGGCCAAGGAAGCCTCGGCCGCCGGCAAGACCACGCACACCCTCGGACAGGTCGTCCACAACGAGGGCGTGGTCCGCGATCTCCAGACCCTAGGCATCCAGACCGTCGAGACGCTCGACGACGTCGATCACGGCGCCGCCGTCGTGATCCGCGCGCACGGCGTTCGACCGGACGTCATGGAGCGCGCCAACGCGAAGGGCCTCGAGGTCATCGACGGCACCTGCACCTGGGTCATCCAGGAGCACCGCGAACTGACCAGGCTCGTCGAGGAGGGCTACACGATCGTGCTGCTCGGGACCCCGAAGCACGCCGAGGTCGTCGGCATGCTCGGGTTCGCGCCCGACGCGATCGTCGTCGACGAAGAGGATGAGTGGGAGGCGAAGATCCCGCGCAAGAAGCGGATGGCGCTGATCTCCCAGTCGACCCAGCCACCCTGGAAGTTCGAGAAACTCGCCGCGTTCATGGTCGGACGCTCGCACGAGCTCAAGATCGTCAACACGGTCTGCCCGGTCACGATCCGCCGCCAGCAGGACACCATCGAGACCGCCGAGGAGGTCGACATGATGGTCGTCGTGGGAGGGCGCACGAGTGCGAACACCAAGGAGCTGACGCGGCTCTGCGAGATCGCCGGCACCCACGCGATCCAGATCGAGAACGTGCGTGACCTGACCGATCCGTCCGAGTTCGAGGGGAAGCGGATCATCGGCGTCACGGGCGGCACCTCGACCCCGATCGAGGACCTGCGCGACGTCGCGCAACGGATCCTCGAGATGGCCGGGACGCCCGACGTCAGTGCCCGCGCCGTCGAGCTCGCCCACGAAGCCCTGGCCGTGGCCGCGACCCCGGCCGGCCGCACGACCTCGCTCCCGACCCCGACTCGCGCCGCCGGCGCCGCATAGCGTCGTGGTCGCCCAACGAGGCCTGCCGATCGTGGCGATCGTCGGCCGGCCGAACGTCGGGAAGAGCACGCTCTTCAACCGCATCGTGGGCGGCCGCCAGGCGATCGTCGAGGACCGAGCGCGCACGACCCGTGACCGCCTGTACGGTGACGCCGAGTGGAACGGCCGCCGGTTCGTCGTAGTCGACACGGGCGGGCTCGAGATCGACCCGAATGACCCGATCGAGGCAAAGGTCCAGGAGCAGGCCCGGCTGGCGATCGCTGAGGCGGACGTCATCCTGTTCGTGGTCGACGCGGCTGCCGGCATGACGCCGGCCGACCAGGAGGCGTCCGAGCTGCTGCGCCGCGCCAAGGCACCGGTGATCGTCGCGGTCAACAAGGCCGACAACGAGAAGCGTGAGCTCGAAGGTGCCGAGTTCCACGCGCTCGGCTGGGACGAGACCTACCCCGTGTCGGCATCGCACGGTCGCGGCACCGGCGACCTGCTCGACGCGATCGTCTGGGCGCTTCCGCCCGAGAGCGAAGAGGAACGGGCGCGCAAGGCCCGCGAGGAAGAGGCCGAAGCGTGGGCCGAGGAAGTTGCCCGGGGACGGCTCGAGCCGTTCGTGGTCGACGATGCCGAGGCGGATCTCGACGGCGACGGTGCCGGAGCGGAAGCGCTCGAAGGCGACGAGGCCGCCCGCTGGGACGCGGCGATGGCCGCCGAATCGGACGAGCCGGCCGCAATCGCGTTCGTTGGCCGGCCGAACGTCGGCAAGTCGAGCCTGGTGAACGCGCTGCTCGGGCAGGACCGGGCGATCGTCTCGGACGTGCCGGGCACGACGCGCGACTCGATCGACACGCGCCTCGCTTGGGGTCGCAGCGAGGTCGTGCTGATCGACACGGCCGGCATCCGGCGGCGCGGCAAGGTCGCCAGCGGTCCCGCGGCCGAGCGGTACTCGACCCTTCGGGCCCTGCGGGCGATTGCGCGCGCGGACGTCGCGGTCCTCGTGATCGACGCGGTCGACGGGCTGACGGCCCAGGACGCGCACGTCGCCGGCTACGTTGTCGAGGAGGGGAGAGGGCTCGTTGTCGCGGTCAACAAATGGGACCTGCTCGAAGAGAAGACCGACCGCACCTTCGACCAGTACGTCGAATGGATCCGCTCGCAGGCGCCATTCCTCGATTTCGCACCGGTCGTGTCGATCAGCGCGAAGACCGGCCAGCGCGTCGGGCGCGTGCTCGAGATGGCGGTCGACATCTGGGGAGAGCGCCGCCGCCGCGTCCCGACCGGCGAGCTGAACCGGCTGCTTCGCGCCGCCACCGAGCGAGTGTTGCCGTCGATGGTCCGCGGCCGCCGGCCGAAGGTCTTCTACGCGACCCAGGCAGCGGTGGCGCCGCCGACGTTCGTGTTCTTTGCGTCGGATGCCTCGGCGATCCACTTCAGCTACCGGCGGTACCTCGAAAACCAGCTGCGCGAGGCATTCGGGTACCACGGGACGCCGATCAAGCTGGTTTTCCGCGACCGGGTTTCGGCACGGCCACCTCGCCGGCGAAAAGCGCGATCGGGCCGCGCCGCCGCGGCGTCGAAAGGACGCAGGAAGCCGGCGACCGGCGGCAAGCCGACCCCGGGCTCGAAGGGTCCCGGCCGGCGCTGACCTCTCGCGCATTCACGGAGCGAATTCAAAGCACGCCGGAGGCTCTGTTCCGGGTCCGGCGACGGTCCGCCCGTGCTCAAACGGGCGCGTCACGGGCCCGCGGCGGGCACTCGGCCGCCTTGTATTCGCCATATGAATGTCCAAAAAGTTGGCGGGCGCCGATCCGCCGCCTGAGGCCCACCGGGTGCTAGACTGGCGCTCCCTGTCGGGGCGTGGCGCAGTCTGGTAGCGCACCAGTCTGGGGGACTGGTGGTCGTGGGTTCAAATCCCGCCGCCCCGACCAGTTCCTCCCAATGGCGAACACCTGAGGTGTGCGCGTGCGTGTCATGTGCTCACCGCTCACGACGCCGGAAGGGCACTCCCGTGCAACGCCGCTGCAAGGATGTGGCGCCCCACGTCGCACTCCAGCCGCCACCTTCACCCTACGGTTGACTCGCGGCGCCTGCTTGGTCCGGGCTGGGTGGGCACTTGCCGAACGAGGGAGATTCGGTTGGGCCCGACTGGTGCGCCAACGCTCGTACTGAACCCGTCAACTGACCAGGAATTTGTCGACCGAGCGCACGCCCTGGTCGTCGAGAGAACGACGGCCGAAGCGCTGCAGCAGGGGCTGCGCGCGTACTATCCACGTGCAATCGTGCGGCGACGTGATCTGTCGGCCGAACACGAGTCCTGGTATGTC
The DNA here is from genome assembly GCA_035764655.1 of Candidatus Limnocylindrales bacterium. GTDB lineage: Bacteria > Chloroflexota > Limnocylindria > Limnocylindrales > CSP1-4 > DASTYU01. The sequence goes on along the minus strand of DASTYU010000055.1, from coordinate 19,331 downwards.
TACCGGGACGGCCATTGGATCCCGCCGGAGGGCTGGCGGGCGGGAGAGTGAGTGTGTCCGATCTTGACGATGACGTTCGGGCGACGGCCGAGTCGATCGCCGCTGACGCCGAACGGCTCAAGCAGATCGAGCGCGCCAAGGCGCTCCTCCCAGCGAGTGACCCGAGGGTTGCCGATCTCGCCCGCGAGGCCGAACTGCTGATCGACGAGATGGCAGCCAAGGCGACAGAGCAGTCGCTGCTGGTGGACGACGCTGGCTCAGTGACCTGAACGGCCACGGGCCGGCGTTACAGGTTCACCGGGTCAGTCCGGCTCCTCGGCGCGGGATCGCTCGCTGGCGCGGTCGGCGGCCTTGCGGTACTTCGAATGCGCTGCTTGCTCGTCGAGGTCGGCTGCAGCGGATTCGGATTCCGCGTCGACGAGATCAGCCCGCGCCACGTCGACCGCGGTCCGTGCCGCGTCAGCCGTCTTCATCGCCGATTGCTCGGCAAGTGACGCCGCGGCCAGGGCGGCCTTCGCGGCGTCGGCCGTTGCGAGCGCCGCCTGAGCCGCTTCCTCGGCGGCCCTTGCAGCGGCTTCGGCCACCAGGCGACCGCGCCGCGCGCTTTCGGCTGCACGCTCTGCAAGACGCCAATCGTTCAGCGTCCCTGCGGTCGTTTCGGCCGACTCGATCTTGCCGCGGTTTTCAGTCGTCATACGCCTGTACTACCGAACATAGCGTCTGATGCCGCTTGTGTCGAAGGGCTCGCGTCGTGCGCGGGCCAGCGTGGCACCCGATCAGGGGCTGGCCTCATCGAGCAGGGCGCCCGCCGCGTCATAGGCCCGGACGACCGCCTTCTGCGCGAGGACGGGATCTCCAATCTGGTTCGGCGGCACGTGACGATACGCCCTCGGCCGCGTCAGATCGACGGGCTCCGCACGGTTGGCCCGCTCTATGCTCTCGCCACGCCGGCCCGGGTTGCCGGGCCGTACAGAGGGAGGTCCTGACGGATGGGCCAGCGTCCACCCGGGGGCAACGAACCGCAGCCCGACGCACCGGGGACCGACGACGAACCGACGCCCGGCGAACCGGCGTCGCTGCCGTGGGAACGACCGCAGACCGCGCCACCCGAGCAGCCGCGCTCAACGATCATCAGTGCCGATCCCGTCCTGACCGCTGAGCCGAGTGCCGATGCCCCGGTGGTGGCATGGGCGGCCCCCGCTGCTCCGCGGCAGGAACGCCACGTTCCCGGCGCGCCCGGGTTCGTGTTCGCGAGCACCTCCCGCCGATTCGTGGCCCTGGTGCTCGACAACATCTTGCTGGCGATCCTCAGCTCAGTGATCGCGGGGATCGCCGCCGTCGCGCTCGGTATCGAGACCCGCGGCACGGACTCGACGACCCTCTCCGCGATCTTCGGGATCGTCTATGTCACCGTGAGCTTTCTCTACTTCGTGCTCATCTGGACAAGCAAACGCCCGGCAACGCCCGGGATGCGCGCGATGAAGATCCAGATCGGGACCGCGTTCGAAGGGCGGCCGCTCCAGTTCTGGCCTGCAATCGTGCGCTGGGCGCTGCTCGGGTATCCGCTCAGCCTTGCGAATGCCGTTCCCGCGATCTTCGGTGTTGCGTCGCTCCTTGGATTCGTGTGGTACGTCGTCCTGCTGATCTCGACGATTGCCAGCGATACCAGGCAGGGGATCCACGATCGCGTCGCGGGCACGGCCGTCGTGCAGCCAGCAGGGCTGGGGCGAAGCGTCCTCGTTCTGACATGCCTCGTGCTCATCATCGGCTGGCTCGCTTTCTGGTTGTGGATCTTCGTGGTCCTCTTGCTCGGCGGTCAGATCTCGAGCCTCCAGGACGCGAGCCAGACCAACTGATGGACGATCGACCCAGCGGGCACCTGCCCCCGGGCGAAGCCGTGGAGCCAGCGCCCGCCGTGTCCTGGGTCGCGCCGGCCTTGCCGCGCAAGCGCCTCGTTCCGGGCGCCCACGGCCTGATCTATGCGGGCGTGATGCCCCGGGCCATCGCCTGGCTGCTCGACAGCGTCCTGATCGCGGTGACCTCCCTCGTCGTCCTGGGCATCCTCATCGCGATCATCGTCGGCGGGCCGGAGCAGGGCGACCCGGCGCTGAGCGTGATCGCCTGGATCGGCATCGCGGTCATCGCGACCGTGTATTTCATGGGCTTCTGGACCGGGCCACGGCGCGCAACGCCCGGAATGCGGCTCCTGAAGTTGCAGGTCGGGTTCGTCGCGACGGGCGAGCCGCTCACGGTTCGCCAGGCGGCGCTCCGCGTGGTGGCGTTGGGGATCCCCCTCTGGCCGCTCATTGCCGTCCCGCAGATCGGGGTCATCAGCGGCACCGTCCTGATGGTCTGGGCGGTCGTCCTGCTCGTCTCGACCGCGGTGAACGCCCGGCGACGCGGGATCCACGATCGAGCCGCATGGAGCGCGGTCGTCACGCCGGGCGGGACTCGCCAAACCGCGTAACCCCGCCACACATCCGAACCCGCGGTTTGCGCGTATCTCCCAGTGACCGGACCATCCGGCTCTGTGCGCAACCTCCTGGGGGTGCGGGGCCTCGCGGTAATCCCTCTACCGCGAGGTCCCGACCGTTTTGCCGTCGGTACACTCCCCGGGTGACGACGGACGAACGAGCGACCGGCACGCCGAGCGAGGCGCAGCTGACCGGCCTCGGGGACATGGACGCGGCCGAGTTCCGCGCCGCTGCCCACGCCGCCGTCGACCGCATGGCCGATTACCTGGAGTCCGTCGCCGTGCGGCCGGTGTTGCCGCCGATCGAACCGGGCAGCTTGCGTGACCTCTTTCCCGAGTCGGCACCCGAAGCGCCCGAATCGCTCGACGCCATCCTGGCCGACTACGACCGCCTGGTCGAGCCGAACGCCACGCACTGGCAGCACCCCGGCTTCATGGCCTACTTCGCGTCGTCCGCGTCGAGCGCCGGGATCCTCGGGGAGATGCTGGTCGCCGCCCTCAACCAGAACCCGATGCTGTGGCGCACCTCGCCGATCGGCACGGAGCTGGAGGTCGTGGTCGTCGACTGGCTTCGCCGTGGGCTTGGGCTGCCCGACGGCTTCGAAGGCCTCCTGACGGACACCGCTTCAACGTCGTCGCTGATCGCTTTGGCCGCCGCCCGGGAAGCGGCGGGAACCCAGGCGGCGACAGCCGGTCTGGCTGCCCGTGACGACCTCCACGCGCTTCGCGTGTACGCCTCTGCCGAGGCGCACAGCTCGATCGAAAAGGCGTGCATGACGCTGGGGCTGGGGCGAGCGTCGCTCGTACGGATACCGGTCAATGAGCGCTTCGAGCTCATGCCGCACGCGCTCGAAGCAGCGATTGCGGCGGACCGCGCGGCCGGCCGGACGCCGATCGCGATCGTCGCCACGCTCGGAACCACGTCGTCGACCTCCGTCGACCCGGTCTCCGCGGTTGCCGCCATCGCCGAACGCGAGGGCATCTGGCTCCACGTGGACGCTGCCTACGCGGGAGCCGTTGCCCTCCTGCCCGAACGCCGGTCCCACTTCGAGGGCTGGGAACGGGCCGATTCGATCGTGGTCAATCCGCACAAGTGGCTGTTCACGCCGGTCGATGCGTCACTGCTGCTGACCCGCCGGCTGGATCAGCTCTCGGCCGCGTTCAGCCTCCACCCCGAGTACCTGCGGACCCTCGATCGCGCAACGCCGGTGCGGGACTTCACGGACCTCACGCCGCAGCTCGGGCGGAGGATGCGCGCGCTGAAGCTGTGGATCGAACTGCGCTGGTTCGGGTTGGAGGGCCTGCGGCGGCGGATCGGCCACCACATCGAGCTCGCCAGGGAGCTGGCGGACGCGGTGGATGCGGATCAAGACTGGGAGCGACTCGCGCCCGTGCCGTTCTCGACGGTCTGCCTGCGCTGGCGGCCTGCGCGACTCGCCGAATCCGCTGTGGACGATGCGAACGCCGCGATCATGGATGCGGTCAACCGGTCGGGCGAGGTGTTCCTGTCGCACACCCGGCTCGACGGCCGGTTCACGATCCGCGTCGCCATCGGCAACCTGCGGACCGAACGACGCCACGTCGAGCGGGCGTGGGAGTTGCTGCGCGAGGCGGCACGGACCGTGGGGGAGGATGCGGACCTGCCGTGAGCCCGGCGCCGAAACCCCGCGACGTCATCTTCTTCGCGTCCCCCGCGGAGCTGCGCGCGTGGTTCGACGCGCACCACGAGACCGCGGACGAGCTGTGGGTCGGCTACCACCGCAAGGCCACGGGCCGCCCGACCGTCACCTGGCCGGAGGCCGTTGGCGAGGCGTTGTGCGTCGGCTGGATCGACGGCGTGCGCTACCGCCTCGACGACGAGCGGAACGCCCAGCGGTTCACGCCGCGCCGCAAGGGGAGCTTCTGGAGCGCGATCAATACGAGACGCGCGGGCGAGCTCATCGCCGAAGGGCGGATGCGGCCCGCAGGGCTGAGGGCGTTCGAGGCGCGTTCGCCGGAGAAGACCGCGATCTATTCGTACGAACGAGACACAGCCGCGTTCACGAAGGAACAGCAGGCACGCTTCGAAGCCGACGAGCCGGCATGGGCGTTCTTCCGGACGCAGGCGCCGTCGTATCGGCGGAGCATCACGCATTGGGTCTCGAGCGCCAAGCGCGACGAGACGCGGGAGCGTCGGTTCGAGAAGCTTCTGGAGGACTCGCGGAGAGGCCGGCGGACCGGCGCGCCAGGCTGAGCTACCAGAGCCGGCGCGGACGAAACCTCGAGCCCGACGGCTGCGGGCGCGACGCCGTCGCGGTCCGGCCCGGGTAGGCCGCGGCGCGCTTGGCAAGCTGCGTGTAGATCTCCTGGCGAAAGGTCAGGCCGGCCGGGGCGCGCGCCAGCCATTCGAGATAGTCAGGATCGTGGGCCGCGAGCTCGGCGATCGTCCAGTCCGCGTAGCGCCCGAACCCGAGCGTGCGGGCCCGTGGTTCGGTTGACCGCCGTGCCGCGGCCGCACCGATCGGCCCGGTGGGCGAAGGCGGTGGCGTGACATCACGGTTCGCGCTGGGTCGACGGATGTTGCGGCCCGCGTCGTAGGCAAGTCGCGTCTCGTCCTTGCCGAGCACGCTCCAGGCCTCGTTGAGGGCAGCCATCCTCGATCCGTCGCCACCGAAGTCGGGGTGGTGCAGCCGGGCGAGCATGCGGTAGGCAGCCTGGATCGCGGTCCGGTCCGCATCGGGCTGGACGCCAAGAACGGCATAATGGTCGGCCATCGCCAAGGAGTGTCGGGGTGGTCATGCGGAAGCTCCCATCCCCCGGAAGTCACGGGGGAGCTCGTCCGAAGCGCGTACGTTGACGCGCCTGTCCCGGCTGCCCTTCCACCCGTTGCTGTTCGCCGCCTATGCGGTGCTGTTCCTGTACGCCCAGAACCTCGCCGAGGTCCTGCTCGTCGACATCGGGGCGCCGCTGGGCCGCGCGGTTCTCGGGGCAGCCGTCGCGCTGGGCGTCGCCACGCTGATCTACCGCAACGTGGAGCGCGCCGCGATCGTGGCCTCGGCACTGGTCGTGGCGTTCTTCGCCTACGGCCACGTCGCGGGGTTGCTGGGAGCCGGGACGACGGATCGGATCCAGCTCGCGTTCTGGGCCGTGATCGTGATCATCGCCGCCATCCATGCGGCGCGGGCACGCTCGGTGGCGGGACTCACACGCGGCCTGAACCTCGTGGCAGTCGTCCTCGTGGTGCTCGTCTCGATCACGATCATCCCGTACGAGCTGAACCGTGCCGGGCGGACTCCGGTGTCGCTCGCCGGGCCGGTCACGGCCGCGTCCGGGACCACGTCTGCGCCGGATATCTACTACCTGGTCTTCGATCGCTACGGCTCCGCGGACGCGATCGAGCGGCGCTTTGGGATCACCGACAACGACCTGTATGACTGGCTCGCCGAGCGGGGGTTCCAGGTGCCCGCCGACAGCCGCGGCTCGTATCGCGCGACCGACTTCTCGCTTGCCGCCATCCTGAACATGCGCTACCTCGACAACCTGGCCGAGGAGATCGGGCCGAACAGCGATGACCGGACGCCCGCCCACGAGATGATCGCCAACCACCAGGTCGGGCGATTCCTCCAGGGGCAGGGCTACCGCTACTTCCACATCGGGGCCTGGTTCGAGGCGACGGCGTCGATCCCATTCGCCGACGAGAACCTGAGCTTCGATACCACGAGCGAGTTCGAGAACGTCCTCCGCGATACGACGATCATGCCGGCGATCGAGCGCGTGCTCGACATCGAGACGCCCGAGACGACGTTCCGCGACCGCCACCGTGAGGGGACGTTGTTCGCCTTCCGCCAGCTGCATCGCCTGGCGACGGCGCCCGGGCCGAAGTTCGTCTTCGCTCACGTCCTGTTGCCGCACGATCCGTACGTGTTTCGTGCCGATGGGTCGGTGATCCCTGAAGACGAGGCGAAACGGGGCGAGGAGAAGGACCTCTACCGCGGCCACGTCGCGTTTGCCAACGCGAACATCAAATCGATCGTCGACGACCTGTTGTCCGGGCCCGACGACCAGGATCCGATCGTCATCGTGCAGGCCGATGAGGGGCCGTTGTTCTGCCGGAGCGTCGACTGCCCGGAGGACAGCGTGGACTACGCGGCCGTCCGCTACGGCGTGCTGAACGCGCTGTACCTGCCCGGCTTCGACGGCCGGCTGCCGGCCACGTTCAGCACCGTGAACACGTTCCGGACGATCTTCCGCGAGTACTTCGGCGCCGATCTGCCGGACCTGGCGGTCCACAGCTACAACTGGCCCGACAACGACCACATCTACGACTTCCACGACATGAACGAGTACCTGGAGCAACGTGAGTAGGCTCCTCGCTCGGTGCCTCATCGCCCTTCTGCCGCTGGGCGCGGCCTCGCTCGTGCCCCGATACCTGCACCCGCTGGAGGATGGGACGATCAAGATCGCGAAGGACCCCACCGAGGCTTCCGCCCTTGAACGCTTCCGAGCCTGCGTCAGCGGGTGATAATGGCCGCGCCCATGCACCACGGAGGTTGCCCCGCACCGTGCCACCGATCGATGAGCTGACCCGCATCGAGCCCGTGCTGCTCGAGCGCCTCGAGCACCAGGGGATCTTCACCACGGGCTTGCTGCTCGAGGTGTCGGAGACGCCGACGCGCCGCCAGACGCTCGCCGATCAGGTCAAGGCGACGCCGAATGACGTCCTCGAGTGGCGCGACGAGGCCCTGATGCTCAACCTCGCCGGCTTCGGGGCGGACGAGCACCAGCTGCTGATCCAGTCGGGGATCGAGGGCCTGCGCGACATCCTTGCGTTGAGCCTCGAAGCATTCCGTGACCGGCTCACGCGTGGCGCAGAGGAGCTCAAGGTCCAGCCACCGACCGATCTCACGATCGAGAGCTGGTGGGACCAGGCCCGGACCCTCGAAGAGGAGTAGCGCTGGTTCCCATTCCCGGGCGCGGCTTGTGGTCTCGCGGACCACGATTTCGGCCCTTAAGGCGTCCAGGCTGCCGATTCCGAGCCAGTCGTGGTCGGGCAGACCACGACTCCGCCCGATCGGTGCGCGGATCGCGCCCGCCACGGGATTTCGATCAGATTCCGTGGTCTCCCAGACCACAGGCCGCCCGCGCGAACCCCGCTACCATGCTCGCGTGACCGCCATCGAACCTGATCGCTCGTGGCGTGGCCCCGCGGCGACGGTCCTCATCGGCGTCGCGACGGCGGTCGTCATCGTGTCCATCGCCATCCTGCCGTTCCTCAGCTCGCCATGGCTCGCCTTCGAGCAGGGCCGGGCCGAATCGGCGGCCTGGACCGGGTTCTCCGAGGCCGACGTGGCGAGGGTCACGAACGCGATCGTGGCCGACATGCTCGTCGGTCCCGGGTTCTTCGACCAGGAAGTGGCCGGCGAGGCCGTCCTCAATGAGCGTGAGCGGGGACACATGCGCGACGTGCAGACGGTGTTCCGCGGCCTGTGGATCCTCGGCGGTGCGTCGTTGATCGTGCTCGGTGTCGCGGCGCTCGTTGATCGGGGGCGCTTCTGGCACGGCGTCCGGCGCGGCGCTGCCGTGCTCGCCGTGGGTGTCGTCGTGCTGGGCGTGGTCGCGCTCGTTGCCTTCGACACGCTCTTCGAGACGTTCCACCGCCTGCTCTTTGCGGGTGGCTCGTACACGTTCGATCCGTCCACCGAACGCATGGTCCAGCTGTTTCCCTTCCAGTTCTGGCAGGAGACTGCGATGGCGGTCGGGGTGCTGATCGTCGTGCTCGGCGCAGCGCTGTGGTGGATTGCGGGCAGCCGGGAACGCGCGGCATCACTCCGCGCCGAGCGTGCCGCCGGCCACCCGAATCCGGCTCCGGAGGGCGCATGAGCATCGAGATGGACCGCCTGCTCTCGGTCGAGGAGGCGCGAAGAGGCGTCATCGAAGCGATCGGCGGTCCCGTGGGGACCGAGACGATCGCGACAGCGGAGGCTCTCGGTCGCGTCCTGGCGGCGCCGGTCGTGGCGGCGGTGTCGCTGCCCCCGTGGGACAACTCGGCAATGGACGGGTATGCGGTGAGGGCCGCGGATACCGCGACCGCGTCCGAGGACGCACCCAGCCGGCTCATCATTACCGGAGACGTGCCGGCCGGCAGGGCCGCTGCCGAGACGGTCCAGGATGGCGCGGCCTTCCGGATCGCGACGGGTGCCCCGGTCCCGGCCGGCGCGGACGCCGTGGTCCAGGTGGAATCGACGACGCCGCTCGACGCGCACGGTCGGCCGGGCGACCGCGGTCGCGATGCGAGCGGCCCGCTTCCAGCCGCGATCCTCGTCCACGAGACCGTCGAGCCGGGCACCGCCATTCGTCCGCGCGGCAGCGACCTCGAGCAGGGTGCCACGCTCCTCGAACCTGGCCGCCGGCTCCGTCCATCGGCGCTCGCCCTTGCGGCCGGCGCGGGCGTGGCGCAACTCGATGTCTACCTGCGCCCCAGGGTGGCGGTGCTGGCCACCGGCGACGAGGTGCGCGCGGCCGGTGAACCGCTCGGAGGCGCCGGGATCCCCGACGCCAACGGCCCGGGCCTCCGTGCGCTGGTCGAGCGCGCCGGATGTCAGCCGATCGACCTGGGCATCGCGCGAGACGAGCTGGATGACGTCCTGGGCCGGCTGCGACGGGCACTCGACGAGGGCGCCGACGCCCTGATCATCTCAGGCGGCGTGTCCGTCGGGCCGTACGACGTCGTGAAGACCGCGATCGAGACCGTGGGCCGGATGGAGCTGTGGCGGGTCGCCGTCCAGCCTGGCAAGCCCTTCGCGTTCGGCACGGCGGAGCGCCCGAACGGCGGCACACCTGCGCTCGTCTTCGGCCTCCCCGGCAACCCCGTGTCGAGCTTCGTCACGTTCGAGCTCTTCGTGCGCCCCGCGCTGCGGCGGCTCGCCGGTCGGCGGGACCTCCTGCGGCCGGCGGAGAAGGCGACGCTGCTCGAGCCCGTTCGGAAGAGCCACGGCCGGCGGGCGTTCATCCGCGTGATCGCCGAGCGCGACGATGCCGGCACACCGCTTCGCGACGAGGACGGCCGGGTCAAGGTGCGGCTCGCCGGCGGGCAGGGGAGCCATGTCATCTCGGCCCTCGCGAAGGCCGACGCACTTGCCATCATTCCGGAGGCGGATGACGAGCTGGCGGCCGGTGCCCCGGTTGCGCTGTGGTGGCTCGACGAGGCCTGACCGAGGAGGAGCGATGGACCGCAAGCCCGCGCCCCGCGCCGAACGTCGCCGGCTGACCCACGTGGACCGGTCCGGTCGCCCGCGAATGGTCGACGTGTCCGACAAGCCGCTGACCGCACGCCGTGCCGTCGCCGAGGCCGCGGTCGCCGTGAGCCAGGAGACGCTCAGCCTGGTCATCGACGGCGGCGGCCCGAAAGGCGACGTCCTTGGCGTCGCGGAACTCGCGGGCGTCATGGCGGCGAAGCGCACCAGCGACCTGATCCCGCTCTGCCACCCGCTTCCGCTGACCGACCTGGTCGTGGCGATCACCCCCGACCGCGCCGCCGGGCTGCTCCGCGTGAGGGCGGAGGCCGCGACGACGGCGCAGACCGGTGTCGAGATGGAGGCCTTGACCGCGGCGTCGGTCGCCGCGCTGACGGTGTACGACATGGTGAAGGGCGTCGAGAAGGGCGTCGAGATCCGCTCGGTCCGGCTCGTGTCCAAGACCGGTGGCAAAAGCGGCGACTGGACGCGAGCAGCGGAGGACACGGCGGGCAAGCGGCCGGCCCGGCGGCCCGGAGATCGCGTCGCCGGCCGGGTCAGTTCGAAGCGGAAGCGGCCGGCGTGACCGACACCGACCGCGAACCCGACGCGAACCCGAAGGCCGTCACGCCCGGGGCCGCCACGGGACGCTCCGCGCTGGTCCTCACCGCGAGTGACCGGAGCGCGGCGGGTGAGCGCGAGGACACGTCGGGGGCCGACGTCAGCCGGCGTCTCGAAGAGCTTGGGTTCGCGGTGGAACGGATGGTCGTCCCCGACGAGAAGGGCCGGATCTCGCGCGCGCTGGCGGCGGCGACGGCCGTCCATCCCCTCGTGGTGACAACCGGCGGCACCGGCCTGACGCCCCGCGACGTCACGCCCCAGGCGACCAAGGCCATCGTCGATTACGAGGTGCCTGGCATGGCCGAGGCGATGCGTGCCGCGGGGCGTGCCAAGACCCCGTTCGCGGACCTGTCGCGCGGCGTGGTCGGCGTCCGCGGCAGGACGTTGATCGTCAACCTCCCGGGCAGCCCGAAGGGCGCGCTCGAATCGCTCGAGGCGCTCGTGCCGCTCCTCGACCACGCCCTTGAGACGCTCGCCGGCCCGCACGACCACGCTGCACCGGAGCCGAAGCGCGGGTCGGGCGCCCGCTGATCGTGTTCGAACCGTTCGCCGAGGTCCCGGCGTACCCCTTCGTCTTCGTGCTGTTCTGGGGCGCGGCAGCGTTCTTCGCCCTCGCCATGGCGCGCCACCTGCGCGTGTTCGCCGCCGCGCGCGCCAGCGGCCCACGTCCGTTTGCCGACATCCCGCGCCGCTTCGTCGGACTCATCCAGTACGCCTTCGTCCAGAGCCGCATGTTCCGCGATTGGCGGGCCGGGCTGATGCACGCCGGCATCTTCTGGGGCTTCGTCCTGCTCACTGTCGGGACGGCGAACATCGTGACCGGTGGCCTGATCGAGACGCTCCTGTCGATCCCGTTCGACGGCCTGCTGTGGGCGCTCGTGAGCGCGCTGCAGAACGTCGTCGCGATCGTCGTCCTGGTCTGCATCGCCTGGGCGTTCTGGCGGCGGCTCGTGACCAAGCCCGCCCGCCTCACGCTCAACCGGGACGCACTGATCATCCTCGGCATGATCGGCGGGGTGGTCGCGACGGAGCTCCTCGCGGAAGCGTTCGAGTTCGCTCGCTACGGCGACGAACCGGGTGCGTTCGTGTCGACGGCGCTGGCCGTGCCGCTGCGAGCGGCGCTGTCCGACAACGCGCTCGAGACCGGCTTCGCCATCCTGTGGTGGGGCCACATGTTGCTGGTCGCGGCATTCCTGGCCTACCTGCCGTTCTCGAAGCACCTCCACATCGCGTCCAGCTTCCCGAACATCTGGTTCCGCAAGCTTCGGCCGCGCGGTGAGCTGCCGAAGCTCGACATCGAGGACGAGAACGCGACATTCGGGCTGAAGACCCTGCAGGACCTCGGCTGGAAGGATCTGCTCGATGGGTTCACCTGCACCGAGTGCGGTCGGTGTCAGGCCGCCTGCCCCGCCTGGAACACCGGGAAGCCGCTCAACCCGAAGACGTTCATCATGGGCATCCGCGATATGTCGGTCGAAGCCGAGCACGGCGTCGACCTCATCCCGAACTCGCCGCTCGTGCGCGAGACGTACGGCTTGGACGACACGCGGCCGGACGAGGCGGCACTGGTGCGGCCGATCGTCGACGCGGCGATCCCCTACGACGCGGTATGGGACTGCGTCACGTGCGGAGCGTGCGTCGAGGCCTGCCCGGTGCTCATCGAGCACGTCGACAAGATCGTCGGGCTTCGTCGGAACCTGGTCCTCGAAGAGTCTCGGTTCCCGCAGGAGCTGACCGTCGCGATGCGGGCGATGGAGGGGCAGGGCAACCCGTGGGGCCAGCCGGCGACCGCGCGGCTCGACTGGACCAAGCCGTTGTCGTTCCCGGTTCGAACCGTGACCGAGGTGCAGGCCGCGGGCGAGCTGGACCAGCTGGAGGTCCTGTACTGGGTCGGCTGCGCGGCCGCGTTCGATCCGCGCAACCAGAAGGTCGCCCGCGCCGTGGCGACGTGCCTTCACGCCGCCGGCGTGTCGTTCGCGGTGCTCGGCCAGGAGGAGTCGTGCACGGGCGACCCGGCGCGACGGATGGGCAACGACTACGTGTTCCAGATCCTCGCGTCGGGGAACGTCGACACGTTGAACCGATACGGGATGGGGGAGCGGACGATCGTGACCGCCTGCCCGCACTGCTTCAACACGATCGGCAACGAGTACGGGCAGTTGGGCGGCTCGTACCGGGTGGTCCACCATTCGACGTATCTCGCCGAGCTGGTGTCCCGCGGGAGGCTCGCGACGTTGCCCGAGGATGCGACTTCCGAGACCGGCGATCACCGGCCGGGCAGCATCACCGTCCACGACTCGTGCTACCTGGCCCGCTACAACGGGGTCATCTCGGCGCCCCGGGACGTGCTCGGAGCGGCGGGTGTCGCGGTCACGGAGATGGAGCGGTCCGGGCGGCAGACGTTCTGCTGCGGCGCGGGCGGCGGCCGGATGTGGATGGAAGAGACGCGCGGGACGCGCATCAACGCGGAGCGTGCCCGTGAGATCGTCGAGACGGGCGTCGAGGCGGTCGCCACGGCCTGCCCGTTCTGCATGGTGATGATCACGGACGGCCTCGCGGCGACCGAGGGCGCCGTCGCGACCCTCGACGTCAGCGAGGTGCTGGCCGCCCGGATCGCGGCCGCTCCGGCGGAGCGCCGGCTGCCGGTGGTCTGAGCGGCCGGGGGGAGCGGCCGATTCCTGCCAGATACGCACCGGGTGCGTGTCAGGCATGATCTCGCGGTCCACATCGCCGTCAGGTAGCTCCTGGTGGCTAACTCGGGCCGTCCAGGACTGCGATTTCGTGCCTGGTACGCAGGCCACGCGTAGATGGCGGAATTCGAGGCGGCTGCGCCCTGCCCCTTCCAGCCGCGGTTCGTGGGCCGGCAGCCAACGATTTGAACGGTTAGCCGGCCCAAAGCGACGGTTCGCCGCCGTTCGTGGGCCGGCAGCCAACGTCCGGCCCGCTGGAGGCCGATTGCCGCGGTTATCTGCCGGATTCGTTGGCTGGCAGCCAACACGACGCCGTGACCGCTCCCGGTGACGTTCGACCACGTCCGACCTCGACGAATGTCGGTGGTGACCTTCCGCAAGCGGGCGCACGCTCCGCGGAGTTTGCGCTTTCGAATCGCCCAGGGAGAGCCCGCCGCCATGTCTTCGTCCGTCACGCAGCGCCTCCGATTCGCGCTGCTGCCCCTCGCTGCCGTCGTCGCCATCGCGTGCGGAAACGCCGCGTCGACCGGCATCACCCAGACCGTGCCCGACGCAACAACCGACACCACGGAAACGACCACGTCCGAATCGTCACTCGCGCCCGCCGGCGCGCGCTCCTTCTACACCTTCGACCAGTCCGGCGGCGGTGGCCTCGTCCGCGTGGACCCGGACAACGGCCAGGTCGACGAGATCCTCGACGTCGAGGGCTCGGTCTACGCCATGGACCAGGCCGCGGGCCACCTGTGGCTCGGCACCGACACCGGCAGCGTCCTGCGCGTCGACCCGGCGGCCGGTTCGACCGTCGCCGAGATCGCCGCCCCGTCGTCGGAGGGCCTCTTCGATGTGAGCGCCGGCCAGGACGCCACCTGGGTCCTCTACGGCATCCCGGGAGCCGGCACGTCCCTCGTCCAGATCGACGCCGCCTCGAACACCGCCGGGGCGCCGATCGCGGCGGCCGAAGGGCTCTCGTTCTTCGACGTCGAGGCCGGTGCTGATGGCGTGTGGCTCGTGGGCAGCAGCCCCGAGATGGCCACGACGCTCTACGCGGTCGACCCCGCCACGGGCGCGCTGACCGACCAGAAGATCCAGATGGTCGTCGACGCGATCGACTCGGGCGATGGGGCGGTCTGGCTGGCCGGCTCGATCTTCCCCGACGGCATGACCGGCGTGCCGGGCGTCGCCAAGTTCGACCCCGCAACCAAGGAGCTCACCACGATCGAGATCCCGGCCGAGGCCGGTTCGATCGCCGTGGGTTCCGGCGGAGTGTGGGCGGTGGCCGGGACCGGCCCCGACGGCACCACCCTCTACCGCATCGACCCGGCAACCGGCCAGGTCGCCGCCACCATCCCGCTCGGCGACGCCGAGGGCGGCGCCGTGAAGGTCTCGACCGGAGCCGGCGCCGTGTGGGTCACGACCGCTGGGGGCGCCTCCTACGCGGTCGATCCGGCCGACAACACCGTGGCCGGCGAGGCCGACTCGATGGGGACGCTCGGGCTCTTCTTCCCCGAAAGCTGATCCCGGAGCCTACCGGGTTCGCGCGGGACTTCCGTGCTCCCGGTTGAGCTCGACCGCCTGGCGGACGAACCCAGCCAGTTCGTCCGCCGGGATCGGGTCACCTTCGCGGAGGCTGAGGTGCTTCATGCGCTCACCCTCCCCCTCGAGGATCCCCGCCCCGTCGTCGAGCTGCGTGCCCCGCCAGAAGCCGATGTTCACCGAACTCCCGAACGCCTTGATGTAGGCGAACGGGCCGTTCGATTCCCAGACCGGCTGCGCCCACTTGATCGTCGACGTCGCCTCGGGCGCCGCCGAATCGACGATCCGCCGAAGGCGCGCGACCATCTCGGACCGCCAGTCGCCACCCAATCCCGCGATGTACTCGTCGATGGTCGTCGCCGCCATCGGCGGATTGTCAGGCGGGTAGCGGCTTCTTGCACGCGGCGCACGTGCGGTCGGTGACGAGGTTGCCCATCCCGCAGCTGGGGCAGCGCTTCATCCCTTCCGTCGCGACGGCAAAGGAATGAGCCTCGACATCGCCCGCCGTGGCCTCGGCCACCTGGCGCTCGTGGCGCAGCACCATGATCGAGGCGATAAGCCCAACCACCGCGGCAGCGACCAGAGCCATCAGGGTGAGGTCATCCATCGGGACGCTCTCCTGTCCGCGGCTGGAGTACATGCCCCCGCGCGACTCGCCGCTCGTGCGGGCAGTGTACGCCTTGCAGAAATTCAGGGATTCATCCGATTCGCATGTCACGGGCATGTCAGATCGTCATGCCCTCGACTGGGACCTGCGCTGCTACGATCTCGCTGGTGACTGCCCCGCCCACCAGCCCCGTCTACCGACTCACCGACGAGCAGTCGATGCTGCGCGACGCCGTTCGCGTGCTGGCCGACGAGCAGATCGCGCCGCGCGCCGCGGAGATCGACAAGTCGGCGGAATTCCCGCAGGACGTGCGCGCGCTGCTCGCTTCGCACGACATCCTCGCCCTGCCGTTCGCGGAGCAGTACGGGGGCATCGGCGGCGAGCTGCTGTCGTTGTGCCTGGCGATCGAGCAGATCAGCCGGGTCTGCGCGACGAGCGGACTGATCCTCGCAGTGCAGGAGCTCGGCGCGCTGCCGATCATCCTGTCCGGCACGGCCGAACAGCAGGAGCGCTGGCTGCCGGGGCTGGCTGCTGGGCAGCAGCTGATCGCATTTGCCCTGACCGAAGCGGAAGCGGGTTCCGACGTGGCCTCGACGAGGACGCGTGCCGTCCGTGACGGCGACAACTACGTCATCGACGGCTCGAAGCGGTTCATCAGCCACGGCTCGGTGGCCGACCTGATCACGGTCTTTGCCCTCACGGATCCCGAAGCGCCGCGCCATCGGCGCCTGTCGTGCTTCGTGGTCGAGGTGCCGACGGACGGCTTCTCCGTGCCGAGGATCGAGCACAAGATGGGCATCCGCGGCAGCCCGACCGCGGAACTGGCGTTTGCCGGCGTCCGGGTTCCCGCGGCCAACCTCATCGGCGAAGAGGGCGACGGTTTCGGCATCGCCATGCGCACCTTCGAGCGGTCGCGGCCGGGGATCGCGGCACAGGCCGTGGGCATCGCGCAGGGCGCGCTGGAGGTGGCGACGCGCTACGCGCAGGAGCGCCGCCAGTTCGGCAAGCGCATCGGAGACCTGCAGATGGTGGGCGCGATGCTGGCCGACATGGACGCGTCGACCGAGGCCGCGCGCCAGCTGCTGTACAAGGCATGCGTCGAGATCGACGCCGGCTCGCCGGACGCGGGTCGATGGGCCGCGATGTGTAAACTCGTGGCCGGTGACACCGCCATGCGGGTCACGACGGACGCTGTCCAGGTCCTGGGCGGCTACGGCTACATCGATGAGTTCCCGGTCGAGCGGATGATGCGCGACGCGAAGATCACCCAGCTCTACGAGGGGACCCAACAGGTGCAGCGTCTCGTGATCGCCAGAGCACTCCTCGGCAAGGACGGCTGACGGGAGACAGCCCGCCATCCGGCCTGCCGCCACGCCCAACGCAGGGAGGGAACCCGGTTCGTGCGCATCGTCGTTCTCGTCAAGCCAGTCCCCGATCCAGCGTCGGGCGCCGAACGCCTGGGACCGGACGGTAGGCTGGACCGGGCCGCGGCGCCGGCCGTCGTCAACGGCAACGATGAGTACGCGCTCGAAGCCGCGCTCAAGCTCATCGAGGAGCACGGCGGTGAGGTGACGCTCGTGTCGATGGCGCCGCCGAACGCGCCCGACACGATGCGCAAGGCGCTGGCGATGGGGGCCCAAAGCGGCGTCCACGTCACCGATCCGGCGCTCGAGGGCTCGGACACGCTGTCCACGGCCCGCGTGCTCGCGGCGGCCCTCGAAGCGCTCGAATTCGATCTCGTGCTGGCCGGCGTCGACACCTCGGATGGGGTCGCCGGGGTGGTTCCCGCCGGGGTCGCGGCGCTGCGGCGGCTGCCGTACCTGTCCTACGCGGCGAAGATCGAGCCCGACCCGGGAGCCGCCACCGTCCGCGTCCGGCGGATCAGCGCGACCGGCTTCGACGTCCTCGAAGCGCCCATGCCCGCGCTCATCTCGTGCACGCAGGCACTCGGCGAGCCACGCTACCCGTCGCTCAAGGGAATCATGGCAGCGCGGTCGCGAACGATCGAGACGCGCGCCCTCGGCGACCTCGGCGTGGACGGTTCGGGCGTGGGCGGTGGCGTGGCGACCACCGCGGTCGTCGACAGCACGCCGCCGGAGGCGCGCGGGGCGACCCGCGTGGTGCGCGATGCTCCCGATGACGCCGCGCGCCAGCTCGTGGACTTCCTCGCGGAACGCCGCCTGCTGAAGGGGTCGAACTGATGGGCGGCATCTACGTCATCGGCGAGGTCACCCCCGACGGCCACCTGGCCAACATCTCGACCGAGGTCGCCACGCTGGCACGGACCGTGGCCGCGGAGGGCGGCCAGGACGTGGCGGGGATCGTCGTCGCTGCGGATCCCGGTCCGGCCGCCCAGGAGCTCGCCCGCTACCTGCCGCGCGTCCTCGCCGTGACCGAACCGGCCGCGGCGGACCGGCCGTGGGCGATGGTCGCCGCCGAGCGGATCGCCCACATCCTCGGCAACGACACCCGGGAGTTCGACTTCGTCGGCTCCGGCCCCGACGGGCGCGATCTTGCCGGAGCCCTGTCGGCGCTGACCGGCTGGGGCGTGCTGGGGAACGCGGTCGCCGCCAGCTGGTCCGACGGCAGCCCGGTCGTCGAGATGAGCGTGTTCGGCGGCAAGCTCACGACGACCAGCCGATTCACCACGGACGCGGGCATCGTCACGGTGCGGCCCAACGTCGTGACCGCCACACCGCTCGATGCGCCCGGGACGGTCGAACCCCACGAGAATGCGGAAGGCCTCTCCCAGCCCGCGGTGCGCGTCGTGGAGCGCGTCTCCGAGGCATCGGCCGCCGTGCCCATCGAGGAAGCCAAGGTGATCGTCGCCGGTGGTCGCGGCGTTGGCAGCGAGGACGGCTTCGGGCTCGTCGAGGAGCTGGCCGAGGCGCTCGGTGGCGTCGTCGGGGCCACCCGCGCGGCGGTCGATTCGGGCTGGATCGCGTACAGCCAGCAGATCGGCCAGACCGGCAAGATCGTCAAGCCGCAGCTCTACTTCGCGCTCGGCATCAGCGGCGCGATCCAGCACAAGGTCGGGATGCAGACCGCGGGCACGATCGTCGCCATCAATCGCGACCCCGACGCCCCCATCGCGGAGTTCGCAGACATGATCGTGGTCGGTGACCTGTTCGAGGTTGGCAAGGCGGTGCTTGCCGAGTTACGCGCCCGGTCCGGCTGAGGCCGCTGAGCGTGGAACCGGTCCTGCTCCTGCCGCTCGCCGCATTCATCGCCCTCGCGGCAGCATCGGTGATCATTCTTCGGCGGGCAGGCCGGCTGATCGCGAGCCAGCGCGAGATCCAGAACTTCCGCTCCACGGTTCGCGACCTCAACGAGCGGATCGGGATGTCGCTGGACGGAGCCGCCCAGCGGATCGACGGCGTGCGCCGCCAGCAGCTCTCCGCGGAGGGCCTGGGCGACACGGTCGCAGCCACCGGCGATGCGATCACGCGCTACGCCGACGAGGCGCGCGCCCTCAAGGGTCCGCCCGAGGCCGAGGCGATCGCCCGCGACATCGTGTCGGACCTCGATCGGGCGAAGCGGGCCATCGACATGGTCGAGCACGGCGCGACGATCCTCGCCGCGGTCCGGCGGGGCGGGCGCGAGCTCGAGGCGCAGACCTCGATCAAGCGCGGCTACCTCAACCTCATCCACGCCCGTGAAGCGATTACGCGCCACGCCGCCCGGGCCGAGGATCTCGAAGCCAGCCGCTCGCCTGGGGGGTCCTGGCAGGCGCTCACGCCCGAGCTGACCGATGCCCGAGACGACGCCTCGAACCACACCATGTAGTGGTATCCTCGTGGGAGACCACTATCCCTTGTGGTATGAGCGAGCAGGAGTAGGATGCGCTGCCCCCAGTGCGGGACGCGGGACACCCGCGTCATCGACTCGCGCGACCTCGACGACTCGGCCACCATCCGGCGCCGGCGCGAGTGCGCGTCGTGCGCGACCCGGTTCACGACCTATGAGCGCGTCGAGGCGGCCCGCCTCGTCATCGTCAAGCGCGACGGCACGCGCCAGGAGTTCGACAAGGCGAAGCTGGTATCGGGCCTGCGCAAGGCACTGACCCGGCGGCCGGTGGCGGACGGCGCGGCAGAGCAGGCGGCCGACGAGATCGAGTCGGAGCTGCGTGCGGCGGGTGCGTCGGAAGTGCCCTCGTCGAGGATCGGCGCGCTCGCGATGGAGCATCTCCGGGCCAT
>DASTYU010000054.1:0-24903 GCA_035764655.1 Candidatus Limnocylindrales bacterium | reverse complement strand
GCTCGGATGGCGCAGCGCCTTCAGCGATCGGCGCCGCGATCTCGACGTCGTAGCCGTTGGCGTGGAGCGTCCGGCCGATGCGGATGGCGCGCGAGTACGGGTTCGCGGGGTTGCCCACGAGGATGACCGCCCGCCGGCGCGACGGCCCAGCGTCCGTCACCGACCCATACTCCCCGTGAGAAGCGGCCAAATTCCCACCCGTGGGTCCTTGGGCCATGTCGCGCGCCGCCAACACCTCGGAACAGGCTGCGATCGCCCTGAATGCGTGCCAATTTCCCATCCCAGGGGAATCCGCCCACGTTTCGCCGCCTGCACCTTGCCGACGTTTCCGTGGGTGGGAATCTGGCCACCTGAAGCCATGGTCACCACGGCTTGCCGGTGAGGCGGCCGTACTCCGTGAGCAGCGCCTCGACCTGCGTCTCCCAGTTGTAGCGATCGTGCGCGGCCGCGAGGCAGCGCTGCCGCCAGGCGAGCCACTCGTCGTCGGGCAGCTCGACGATCTGGCGGATGGCCGCGGCGATCGCCTTCGTGTCCGTCGGATCGACGAGGATCCCCGAGCCAGAGTCGCGGACGATGGCCCGCATGCCGGGCAAGTCGGACACCACGGCCGGGACGCCTGCCGCCATCGCCTCGAACAGCTTCTGCGGCGTCGTGAGGCGATGGTTGAGCGTGTCGCCCTGGATCGGCATCGCGGCGACGTCCGCGGCCGCGACCCAGTCGTGCAGCTGGTCCGGCGGCACGGCGCCCATGACCCGGACCCTGCCCCCCGTCGCAGGATCCGCCTCCCAGGCCTTGAGCGTGGGTTCGAGGATTCCGTAGCCCATCAGCACGAGCGTGGCACCCGGCACCAGCGCGATCGCCTCGATCAGCTGCTCGATCCCGCGCCACGGAAAGAGGCCCCCGTGGTAGAGCACGACCTTCTCCGCCGGGTCCAGTCCCAGGTGCTCGTGGAAGCGGCGCTCACGCGGCGAGGCGGGCGTGTAGCGGAACGAGCAGTTCATGACCACGAGCGGCCGCTCCACCGGCCAGCGGCTCCCCATCACGTCGGCGTACGCCTCGTTGACCGTGACCACGCGCGAGGACCGCTTCGCCCAGCCGCGTTCGAGCCGGCCGAGGAACCAGCGCGCCGGGCGGCCCATCCTCGCGAGGTTGCGTGCGTTGAGGTAGATATCCCGGGCGTCGTACACGACGGGCTTCCCGTCCCGCTTGCCGAGGTCCAGCGCCACCGGAATACCCATGAAGGCCATGCCGTGGTAGAGGTCGCCCGAGGGCGCGACGCGCACCGCGTTCTTCTGGTGCGACCGGATCGTCAGCGGGATCGCCGTGCGCCGCTGGAGGCCGCCCCAGGCGCGCCGGTGGAGCGGCACCCTCTTCGCGGTGACCGCCGGCGAGTCGGCGGCGCCTGCCCGCACGGCGGACGTGGACCCGGCGACCGGCGGCGGAGGCGGCGGCCCGTCGTCCTCGATCCTGGGCAGCTCGGGAGGCCGGTACGGCGTCCGGGTACGCAAGGCATGGATCCGGCGGACGACCACGCGGCCGGCGCGGACGACGCCCTTGAACGGCATCCCGTCCTGCGCCGATGCCCGGATGCGCAGCAGGCGGAAGCCCAGCGGGTTGTGCTCCTCGAGCGGCAGGCCATCCTTCCAGCGGGCGAGCATCGTGACCGTGTGCCCACGCGCGATCAGCGTTCGGGCGATCCGCCACGAGCGCGAGTCGAATTCGCCCGTGGAGGGCAGGACGAGGAGGAGGTGCTGCGGAACGATCCGCTCGGCGGGCTCGGGTCCGCTCAACGGCGGACGCGTCGGACCAGCCCGACCAGGATCCCGAAGGCCGCGCCAAAGGCGAGGGCGCCGCGCCAGTCGAGCAGCGTCCGGACGTTGCCCTCGGCCTTCGCCGCGATCACGACCAAGGCGCCGCTCGTCCGGTCGAACGTGGCCGTGTTGGCGATCACGGTGCGCGCGCCGGCCTGCTCGATGCGCACGTCGCGGGCGATGATCGTCCGCGCGAACCCGCGGTTCACGTCGACGTCGCCGGCCACGGCCAGCCCGACGGCGCCCATTCCGACCGTCACGCGGTCGGCGCGCGCGATCGCGACGCCGCCCTGGGTGACTGCGATGTCACGGGCTTCCGCGCGCGTGATCCCGCCCTGCCGGAGGTCGATGGTGTCCGCCCGAGCGTTGTTCACCCCGCCCTGGCGGATCGACAGCGACTCGACCGTGACGTCGCGCGCGCCCTGCTCGACGAGCCCGAGGTGGCCGCGTGGGATCGCCGTCGCGTCGATGACGTCGCCCGTCACAGCACGCACCCCCGGGGCGTCGGAGCCGTTGATGTGCGGGTGGCCTTCGCTCACCCGGCTGCGGCGCGGCTTCGATGGCACCGGTCCGCTGGCAGCTTCGTCCGGTGCCGGTGGCGTGCTGGATTCGTCGGTCGGTTGCTCGTCGGTCATGGGGCCCTCGTTCCAGGGGCGCGAATGGGACGCGTGCAAGCGTACCGCGCGATGTTGCTGTTCCGCAGTATCCTGCGCGGGGCGTCCGGCACCCGGACGTCGAGGGAGAGGGGCAGCCGGCGCTCGCCGCACGAGGAGACACGTACAGGTGATGCGGCGATGAGACGGTCGGTGGTGCTCGGCGCGGCGCTGGTGATGCTCGCGGTCGGCCTGGCCGCGGGGGCGCTTGCCGCGGGGGCCGTCGGCGGCGGACCAACACCGGAACCGACGGAAACCGCAACGATCACGCCCGGCCCGACACCGACGCCGACCCCGTCGCCGACGCCGACCCCGACGCCGACCCCCACGCCCAGCCCCACCCCGACGCCAACCCCGGTGCTGGTCCCGGCGGCGCTCACCGGCCGGATGGTCAGCGAGCGCGCGGCTGAGCGCCACCCGATCGCGGTCATGATCGACGACCTGTCGGCGGCCCGCCCGCAGTCCGGCCTGCAGTCGGCCTCGATCGTGTGGCACGCACCGGCCGAAGGCGGCATCCCGCGCTACATGGCGATCTTCCAGGAGACGCTCCCGGAGGACGTCGGCCCGGTCAGGAGCGCGCGCCAGTACTACATCGCCTGGGCGGCCGAGTGGAAGGCCGTGTACGTCCACGCCGGCGGCTCGCCGCAGGCGCTCGCGACTCTGGCCGCCAAGGGCCGCGGCCAGTACGTCTACAACGCCGATGAGTTCCGCTACAGCAAGTACTTCCGACGGGTCTCGAACCGGTTCCCGCCGCACAACCTGTACACGAGCCTGGCCAACCTCCGGAAGCTCTCCGCGGCGGTCGGCGCCGAGCGAGGGCCGCTCGAGGCGACATGGACATTCGCGCCCGACATCCCGCTCGAGCAACGGCCCGAGGGCGGCTCGATCAGCGTCTCGTACCCGGCCAACAAGATCACGTACAAGTACAACCGGGAGGCCAACACCTACCGGCGCTCCGTGAGCGTCGAAGGCACACAGCGCGACGCATCGAGCGGCAAGCGGATTGCCCCGAAGAACGTGATCGTCATGCTGATGGACTTCCACCCGCTCAACGACGGCTCGCACAAGAACCGCCAGGAGGCGCAGTTCATCGGCAAGGGCCGCGCGTTCGTCTTTACGAATGGCAAACGCATCAAGGCCACCTGGGAGAAGAAGAAGATCACCGGCCCCACGCGCTTCTTCGACGAGGACGGCAATCCGGTCACGCTGACGGTCGGCCAGACGTTCATCCAGGTCCTCGACCTCGGCTCGACGGTGACGTACAAGAAGGGCAAGCCGCCCGAGCCCGCGGCCACGCCGTCGGCCTCGCCCACGCCGACGCCCTAGTCCGGCTCCCCATAGGCGCCGACGTCGGCGTACACCCGGCGGGTTGCGTCGGCGACCTCTGCCCACGTCCGGCGTGCTGCCGCGCGGGCGCGTGCCTCGTCGCGGATCCGGTCATGGACGCGGCGGTCCGTCCAGGCCGTGTGCAGCGCGGCCGCGAGGCGCTGCGGCTCGCGGGGCGGCACGAGGATTCCCGCCCCACCGACGAGCTCGGGCAGCGCGCCGACGGCTGACGCGACAATGGGTGTTCCGACGGCCAGTGCGTCGATCGCCGGCAGGCCCGCCGCCTCGGACAGGACGGGCAGGACTGCCGCGCGCGCTCCTCGCACGAGGGCTGCGAGGCGGGCGCCCGGAAGGTGCGGGGCGTACGCGAGTGCATCGCCGACGCCTTCCCTGGCCGCGGCCCGCGCCAGTGCGGCCCGGTCGTCCGGGCTGGCGCCGACCAACAGGATGCGCGGCGGCCAGGCCACCTCGTCGGCGAGATCGGCCGGCCTCCCGGCGGACGCCAGCTCGGCCAGGGCGCGGAGGAGCGTGGCCAGATCCTGGCGAGCGTCGTAGCGGCCCGCATAGACAAGGTACCGCTCCGGCAGCCCCAGCCGAGCACGCTCGTCGGCACTGTCGGGACCGTCGAGCGCGAACCCGTCGCGCGGTGCGAACGGGATCACCCTGATCCGGTCGCGCCGCACGCCGAGCAACCGGCGCGCCGCGTCGCGTACCGATTCTGTCCCGACGATCAGGGCGTCGGCGTGGTGCAACAGGCGTCCCCGGATGCGCTGCCCGAACCGGGTCGCCGGCGTGCGCTGGAAGGCGCCGGGCATCTCCCACGGCGCGAGATCGAGGAGCGTGACCACGACCGGTAGCCCCGATGCGAGCGGAAGCGTGCTGCCGCCCGCTGCGTGGTACACGGCACCCGTCGCCCCGGCACGCTCCGCGCGCCACGCGGCCCCGAGCGCCGCACCCCGCAACAGGAACGGGTCCACGGTCATCGCCGCGGAGCGCAGCAGCCGCGTCGGCGGCAGCAGGCGCCGCCCGACGACGCTCAGCCGTTCGAAGCGGGTGGTCGGGTCATCGAGGTCCGATTGGAGGAACAGCGCGAAGGACTCGCCCTCGAGCGGGTTCGCGTCGTAGGCCGCCAGCAGGCCCTCGAGGTAGGCAGCCGTGGCTGGCGCCCGGTCTGGCTCCTGGAGCGGCCGCGCATCGAGGACGACGCGCACGCCGCGGGCCGGTTCGAGCGGTTCGTCGGGACGGCCGAGGGGCCGTGCCGGTCCGCTCATTTGCCGGTGTGCTCCTCCGCCGGCTTGCGCCGGAAGCGGCCGCGCTGCTCCTCCCACCACAGGTTGATCACGATCAGCAGCGCCTCGACGAGGATTCGGCGGGACATCTTGCTCTGGCCGATCCGGCGGTCGGAGAAGACGATCGGGACCTCGCGAACGCGGGCGCCCGCCCGGCTGGCGCGGAACGTCGTCTCGATCTGGAACACGTAACCACCGGCGTGGATGCCATCGAACGGGACGGCGGCGAGGGTGCCCGCCCGCCACGCCTTGAAGCCGCCGGTCAGGTCGTGCGGCTCCAGTCGCAGAAGCGTCCGTGCGAAGAGGCTGCCGCCGCGCGAGATCACGCGCCGGACGATGCCCCAGTCCACGGTCCCGCCACCCTTCACGTAGCGCGAGCCGATCACCAGGTCCGCCTCGTCGTTGACGACCGGGGCGATCAGCGCGGGCAGCACTCCCGGGTCGTGGCTGAAGTCGGCGTCCATCTGGACCACGACGCTGGCTCCTCCGTCGAGCGCGATCCGGAAGCCGTCGAGATAGGCCCGACCCAGGCCCTGCTTGCCGGCCCGGTGGCGCACGCGCACTCGCGGATCGGCTTCGGCCATGGCATCGGCCAGGCGGCCGGTGCCGTCGGGCGAGTTGTCGTCGACGACGAGCAGCGTGGCGCCTGGGAGCGCCTCACGGATGGCTTCCGAGATTGGCCCGATGTTGTCGGCCTCGTCGTAGGTCGGAAGGACCACCCACGCACCCTGCCCGAGCTCCGGGTCGGTGACGGGCGCGCCGCTCTCCGGAGGGGGTGACGGGCGGGTTGGCATCGCCGCCCAGTGTATCCGGGTGGGCCCCCGGCGGCGGCGCCTAGGAGAGCGGCAGCTTCAGGTAGGTCTTGTTGAGGCCGCCCTTGGCGTCCTTCGCCTGGACGCTGATCTTGAGGGTGCCCGCCGAACCGCCCGTCTTGAGCGTGACGCTGGCCCGGTAGACGCCGGTCGAGAGCTTCGACATCTTGACCGTCCAGGACGCCTTGCCGGGCTGCGAGATCGTCATGGTCACCGACCCGCCAAGGGCTTCCGCCGGCTTGGCCTTGATCGTGATCGACTTGCCGCGCTTGGGTGTCTGGGTCGAGCTCTTGATCGCGAAGGCATTCATCTCGAAGCCGACCGTCTGACTGGCCGTGAGGTCGCCGTCGGTCGCGGTCACGTGCGAGCTGTACGTGCCCTTTGGCAGGAGGACGCCATCGACCGTCCGGCCGTCGTAGGTCAGCGAGTGCGTGCCCGCCTCGAAGGCGGCGTCGGCGTATCGCGTGTCGACCACATCGCCCTTGGCGTTGCGGATCGTCCAGGTGACGGTGGCCGCGCGGTTGATCGAGAACGACAGCACCGAGGTGGTTCCCAGGGCGTCGCCATCCTGCGGATAGAACACGGTCTTCGACGTCTTCACTGCACGGAGCAGGGCAATGGAACGAACCCGGATCGTCCCGGAGGTGCCCCGGTTGCCGAGGGTGTCGACCGGCACGAGGCGGACGTCGTAGGTGCCGTCGGGGACCACCGCGCCATCGTTGGCCTTGCCGTTCCACGGGATCGAGAAGGCCCCGGCTGACACGGTCGTGGAGAAGTTGCGGACCAGGTCGCCGTTCGCGTTGCGCACGCCGACCTCGATCTTGCCGCTCTGGCTCGTCGTGGCCTTCAGCGCGTACGTGTCGCGACTGCCGTCGCCGTTCGGCGAGAACCACGGCAGTGGGTCCGTGGGGGCGGGCACGCCGGACAGGGTCGGTGGCGTCGTGTCGACCTTGACCGTCCCGGACTTGGCCACCGGCGGATCAGCGTTGAGCCACGAATCCTGGCCACGGAACGTATAGGTGTAGGTGCCGTCGGGCACTGCCGCGCCGTCGACCAGTGCGTCCCAGTCCACCGATGGCTCGGCGTGGCGGCCGCTCGCATGGCCGACCTCGGTGCCGTCGCCCGCGGTGACGGTGAGCGTCCAGTCGACGGTTTCGGAGAAGAGCGCCGACAGCTTGGTGCTGTCGAGCGTTCCATCGCCGTTGGGCGAGATCTTCGTGGGAGCCGCGCCCACGGCGAAAGCGACGGGTTCCATGCTGTCGCGCGGAACCAGTTGGGTGGCCCGCACGAAGCCGTGGATCGACTCGTCGTCGAGGCCCGTCACCTCGTACACGCCGATCCCGTCCGGGGCGACCCAGTTGGGCCGTGCCACGACGGCCAGCCGCTCGTTGGCCGGAAGCGTCCCTGTCGGGGCGCCCGTTGCGTCGAGCAGCTGGGCGCCTGACGAGGACGTCGACGCGCGGCCCGGGACCACGAACGTGCCCGGATCCAGGCTGGTGTCGCCGACGGAGCCGGTGACCATGTAGGACGTCAGCCCGGATGTCTTGAGGACGAGCGAGCGGTAGAACCCCTTGCCCGGATCGTCGGGGTCCATGTAGGCGCGCGCATTGGTGCTGCGCGTCCCCGCGAAGCTGAACTCGTTGCCGTTGTAGTTCGGCGCGTTTCGCCACACCGACAGCACGGACTGGTTCGTGGTGAACAGGGCACGCAGGTAGTAGGCGGCGCCGGCGTGCCCGTCGGCGATGACGGCACGCGCTTTCCCACGCAGGAAGCCGGCGCCGTAGTTGTCGACGCGCGCCTTGGCCGTCGTGGTCGATGGGGCCGCCCTGCCCGGCTCGCTGTTGCCGGACGCATAGCACAGGTGGTGGAGCAGGATGATCGCGTTCGGCGCAAGCGCCAGGTCGTCGACGTACGGCTCACCGTAGTACTTGACGTTGTAGTCCCCGTTGCCGGCCGTCGCGTTGAGCCCGAAGCCGTCCTTCGTCGTGTAGTTCGGGTCGTACGTGTAGGGGCTCGGCCAGCCGTTGCCGTGACCCATGTAGATGACGATGTTCGCGCCGGTCGTCGCCGACTTGACCTTGGACCACGTCGCATTCGGGCTGTAGACCTTCGTGACGTTCGGGGTGTACTTCTTCGCCTCCGCGTAGGCCGCGTCACCGCGCTGGCGATACGAGTCGGTCTGGCCGTGCACGGCGCCGACGATGATCACCACCTTGGCGTTCGAGATGTACGCCGCGGACACGCTCGGGACCCACATCCCGAACATGGCGACGAGCGTGACGAAGAGAGCGGCGACGGTCTTGCGCAACGTGAGCTCCGGCGGGCTGGACGACGGCTGGATGAATGCCTTGTCAGCCTCGGATCACGCGTGCGCGGGCTCAATCGCGGGATGGTCCGGGCGTCCGTAGCCCCATTCGCGCCGTGCCGGTGGGGAAGAGCGCGGAGCGGTGCGGTCCGGGATGTTCGGGGGTGGTGCGCGGAGGCGACACCACGACAAGGGTCAGGTGCGCAGGTCAGCGACGCAGGCGCGCAACGAGCTCCGCGAGCGAGGGGTTCGAGCGGTCACGATCGGACAGGACCGGGCGGCCGTCGGTGGTCGCGGGAACCGGCGGCCAGGGGACGCCGGCGGCGGGATCGTCCCAGGCGAAGCCGTGCTCGTCGCTGCCGTCGTACTCGTTGCTGACCAGGTAGACCAGCTCGAGCGCCTCGAGCGCGAGGAATCCATGTGCCACCCCAGGCGGGATGGTGACCGACCCGTCGGCGGCCAGCTCCCGCGTCTCGACGACCGGGCGGGCACCCGTGCCGTCCAGCAGCGGCCGCGCGTCGACCAGCGCCACGAACGCGCGGCCGGTGGCGACGACCCAGTGGTCGACCTGGCGGCGATGCAGGTGCAGCCCGCGCAGGACCCCCGGCGAGGACGCGGACAGGTTGACCTGCACGAACGGCTCCGGGAGGCGGCTGCTCCGCCACAGTTCGCGGAAGCTGCCGCGATCGTCGGCGTGGCGCTCCACCGAACCCCATGCGACACCCGGGATGGCGGCTCCGTCCGACATCATCGGCCGACCCGGTGCCCGCCCGCCGTCTCGCGCAGAAGCATCGGAGCGTAATCGGCCATGGCGTCCGGCCAGAGGCGGAGCGGCTCCCCCGACGGGAGCGGCGTCGGTTCGAGGACGCCCCAGCGCGGCGGTGTCGAGTCGCGTTGCCAGCTGGCCATGGGCACGTTCTCGACGTCGACCGCGAGCATCGCCCGGCCGACCACGTAGCGCGCCCAGTCGGCGCGCGTCGCGAACAGCCCGTTGACGACGTGGTGGATGCCGCCGAAGGCGTTCTCGGCGAGGAGCTCCACGACCGCGTCGGCCACATCGGCGGTATACGTCGGACAGCCCCATTCGTCGCCGGTGACCCGCAAGGGCTCGGCGGTCCGGGCCGCCTCCTGCGCCGCCATCAGGATCTTCGTCGGGAAGTCCGGCTTGCCGGGACCGAACAGCCAGGCGGTGCGTACGATCGCCAACTGTGCCCGGGTGGGGCGCTCGTACGCGTCCCGCGCCAGGCGCTCCCCGGCTGCCTTCGATGCGCCGTACGGGTTGGCGGGCGCCATCGCATCGCCGGGGCCGTACCCGATCCCGTCGGTGCGCCGGCCGTCGAACACCTCGTTCGTGGAGAAGGCGATGAGGTCGATCCCGCGCGTGGCGCACGCGCGCGCGAGGACGCCGGTGGCCTCACCGTTGCGGGCGAGCGCCAGCCCTGGTTCGCGCGCACAGGCGTCGACGTCGGTCCACGCCGCCGCATGGACGACCACCTCGACGCGGTCGCGATCGAGGAGCTCCCCGACCGATCCCGGGGCATCGAGGTCGAACGCCTGGCGCGTCCAGGCGATTGGCCCGCCCGGGCCGGTGAACGGCGCCTCGCGGAGCGCGCGAACGAGCGCCTGGCCGAGCCTTCCGCCCGCTCCGGTGACCCCGACACGCATCGTCAGTCCGGACCCGCGACCGCCACACCGTCGCGCAGCCGGTGGCCGTACTGGCGCTCGTAATAGGCGTCCCAGTCGTCGTCCCGCGCGGCGCGCCACCACGGCTCGTGGTCGCGATACCAGGCCACGGTCGAGGCGATCCCGTCGTCGAACGACATCCGTGGCAACCAGCCGAGCGCCGCCAGCTTCGAGCCGTCCATCGCATAGCGCCGGTCGTGCCCGGGACGGTCCTCGACCTGGCGCACGAGGCTCCACGGCTTGCCCATGATCGCCAGCAGGCGCGCGACGGTGTCGCGGTTTGTCAGCTCGGTTCCGCCGGCGACGTTGTAGGTCTCGCCCGCCTCCCCGTGGCGCAGCACGAAGTCGATCGCCGCGGCATGGTCGGTCACGTGCAGCCAGTCGCGCCGCTGGAGGCCGTCCCCGTACATCGGCAGCTGCCGATCGTCGAGTGCGTTGGTGATGAACAGCGGGATCAGCTTCTCGGGATGGTGGTACGGACCGTACGTATTGGAACCGCGGGTCACCACGGCGTCGGTCCCGTAGGTGACGTGGTAGCTGCGGGCGAGCTGCTCGCCGGCCGCCTTCGATGCCGCGTACGGAGAGCGTGGCCGAAGCGGGTCATCCTCGCCCGCATGGCCCTCCGCGATGGAGCCGTAGACCTCGTCGGTGGAGACCTGGACGAAGCGGACCGGGCGGTCCTGCCCACGGACCGCCTCGAGCAGCGTGTGGACGCCGATCACGTTCGTGACGAGGAAGGCCTGTGGCTCGAGGATCGAGCGATCGACGTGGGTCTCGGCAGCGAAGTTGATGACGGCGTCAGCCTCGCCGACCAGCTCGCCGACCACGCCGGGATCGGCGATGTCACCGCGCACGAAGCCCAGTCGGGCGGCCTGTTCGGGATCGTCGAGGACCGCCTCCAGGTTTGCCTCGTTGCCTGCGTAGGTGAGCTTGTCGAGGACCGTGATCCGCGTGCCGTCGCGGCGGGCGAGGACCTCACGGACGTACGCCGAACCAATGAACCCGGCACCGCCGGTGACCAGCAGGTGCTTCACACGATCGGTCGCTCGCGTGGGGCGACGAGCCGCCCGTTGGCGTGGTCCTCGGCGGCCAGCTGGGCCGCGTGCAGCAGGCTCGGCACGGTCCCTGCGTCGGTCCAGTGGCCCTCGTACCGCGGGGCGTACAGCCGGCCCTCGGGGATGTAGTGATTGAGCACGTCAGTGATCTCGAACTCGCCGCGACCCGA
This sequence comes from Candidatus Limnocylindrales bacterium, assembly GCA_035764655.1. Taxonomy (GTDB): domain Bacteria; phylum Chloroflexota; class Limnocylindria; order Limnocylindrales; family CSP1-4; genus DASTYU01. Next base: position 13,799 of record DASTYU010000054.1, on the reverse strand, counting down.
CGGAGCCAGACGGTCGATGACGTCGAACGCATCCGGTCGCAGGAAGTACACGCCGATCGGGATCAGGTCAGACTTGGGGCTGGCGGGCTTCTCCTCGAAGCCCAGGACCCGCCCATCGTCGTCGACCTCGGCAACCCCGAACCGCTCGGGGTCCGGCACGCGGTAGAGCAGCGTGCCCGCACCCCACGGACCCGACTCGAACTCGGACGCAACATTCGCCAGCGCCGGTCCGCGCAGGATGTTGTCGCCGAGGACGCAGCAGAAGGCGTCGTCGCCGATGAACCCGCGGGCGAGCCCGATCGCGTGGGCGATGCCGAGCGGTCCGGCCTGGTAGCGGTAGGTCAGGTCGAGCCCGAAGTGCGACCCGTCGCCGAGCAGCTCGACGACGTCGCCCACGCTCTTGCCGCCGATCACCACGAGCACCTCGCGGATCCCCATCGAGGCGAGCGTCTCGATCGGGTAGTAGATCATCGGCCGGTCGTAGATCGGCAGGAGGTGCTTGTTCGTGACGATCGTCAGCGGGAAGAGGCGGGTGGCCGTCCCGCCGGCGAGCACGATTCCCTTCATCGCGCCGAAGGGTACCAGCGGTGCTATGCGGGCTGCGTCCCGGTGCGTGATCCGGCGTCCTCAACGGGTGCGGGGGGCACGACCAGTGCGCCGCCCGCGGTCCGCCGGCGCGCCCGGGTGAGCCACGCGTTCAGGTCGCGCCAGCGTTCGATCCGTCGCGGTCGCAGGGGCTCCAGGGTGCCGGCCAGATCGATCAGCCGTTCGGCCCGATGGGAGAACGTGTGACGGGCGAGCACGATCTCACGGCCGCGTGCACTGAGCGACCTGCGCAGCGGTTCGTCGGCAAGGTACTGGTCGATCAGGCGCCGGAGCTCGTCGGGATCCGAATAACTCACCACCGCGCCGTTGAACTCGTCCTCGATGCCGACCGCGGCGTCCGAGATGACGAAGCCTCCGCTTGCGAGGACGTCGTACAAGCGGTTCGAGAGGAAGCCATGGGCTCGCATGTCCGGCCAATGATCGTTGAGCACGATCGCCGCTGAGGAATAGAAGCGATGGAGCTGGTCGTTCGGAATGTGTTCCGCGTGCACATGGATGGGATCGATGAGGTCCGAGGTCCAGCCCTTGCCGTACACCGCAAGGTCGTGGACGACCGGCTTGAGATCCTCGAGGATTGCCCGCCTCGAACGTCGCGAATTGCCAACGAACAACAGTTCGTGGGCGGGCCCCGTCGGCTCGGGATAGAAGCGCTCGGGATCCGTCGCCTGGTGGAGCGGGATCACCGGGACGCGGACGCGGGGCGCCAGCTCGGCTGCGAAGGAGTCGGATGCAACAAGGACCGCGTCGTACTTGTCGCACATCTCCGGGGTGATCCGGTCGGGATGGCTGATCAGCCACAGGAGGTTGAGCTGCGAGGGCCGCGGACGGTGATCGCTGAGACCGTGCACGTGGACGATGGCGTCGGCACGGGCGGCCTCTGATCGACCCCATTCGTCAAGGAGGTGGACGCGGGTCGGGTTCCCGCGCACCTCGAGCTGCTTCTGCAGCGCACGGGCAAAGTGGTAGTCGCCCCACGTCGGCGCCTGCTCCCAGTCGGGGATCCCGACGAGGATGCCGAAGCGCTCGGCGTCCGCCCAGCGGAGCAGGTGCTCACGCAGCTCGCCCGCGCGGTGGTGATAGGTGTGGCGTTCGAGGACGGCATCGCGCAGCGATGCCTGGGTGCGCCGGGCTGCATCGGGGTCTGACGCCGCCCACTCGACGACTGCCCGGAATTCCTCGGGGGAACCGGCGATCGGCATGTCCTCCCCGAGCAGCTCGCGGGCGCCGTCGTTGTCGGAGACGACGAGCGCGCCTGCCGCAAGCGCATCGAAGACTCGTGCGTTTACCGCTCCGTAGGGCAGGCTCGGTTCCGCGGTGTCGTCCAGCACGACCCCTGCCGACGCATAGGCCTCGGGCAATCGCTCATACGGGAGGCTGCCACGGTACCAGGGGGCGAGCGCAGTACCCTCCCAGCCTTCCCCATAGACGGCCACAGACCGACCGTCCGCGATCGATGGAAGCACGTTCTCGATCGCGCGCGACTTGCTCCGCTGATTCCCGGCAAACAGGACGTCGGCGCGCAGTTCGCCGGATGGAGTTGCCGCAGCGAAACGGTCGGAGTTGGTTGCCAGCGGCATGAGCAGCGGGGCTCGGGTCGACTGCCGGGCTATCAGGTCGACGCTGCGCTGGCTCGAGGCGAGGACCACGTCGTACTCGTCGAACCACGGATGACCGAGCCAGCGATCGGTCCAGTTGCGGACCCACGCAACCGTGACGACGCCACGTCGGATCCGACGCACATCGAACTGATCGAGCAGGCAGATCACCACATCCACAGATCGGTCGAGCTCGTACCAGCGCTCACCGCGGCGCTCGATGTAGGAAATCCGCCAGCCGAGTTCCTCGAGCGCGGCTCCGAGCTCATGGGCCGTGTAGTCGTCCGCCGAGGCTGCGCTCGCGTCATCGCGGGTCAGGGTGATCGCAACATGAAGTGGGTCGGTCGACCAGCGGCCCTCCCCGAGCACCCGGTCACGAAAGACCTCGCGGAACACCTGAGGGCTCCAGCGATCGACGAACCGCTGCCGGTTTCTCACGCGATTCTGTTTCTTCCACTCCCGGCCGTGAACGTTCTGCGTGCCGTACTCGCGATGCCACAACACGGCACCGCCGTCGTACACGATGCGCCCACCTGCGGCGCGCAACTTGAGGCACAGGTCGACGTCCTCGGTGCCATAGACATATCCCTCGGTGAACCCGCCAACCGCCGTGAACGCCTCCCGGCGAACGAGCATGCAGGCCGCCGTGACACCGGGGACTTCGACTGTTGTCGACGCCTCCGGAGCGAACGGATCTTCCCCGGTTCCCAGGTTCTTGCCCGTCGGCACGCCGTCCGCCGCCGTCAGCGCTATCCCCCGGTGCTGCAGAGTGAGGTCCGGGAACCGGCTGTCACCCGCGTTATCGTCGTGTTGCCGCCGCGGATACACGAGGCGCGCGCCGACCGCATCGGCCGCCTGCTCCTCGAGCGTGTCGACGAGGTGGCCGAGCCACCCCGGAGCGATCGGCTCGACATCGTTGTTGAGGAACAGCAGCAGCTCGCCGTGGGCATGGCCGGCCGCCCGGTTGTTGGCGTCGGAAAATGACTGGTTGTCCGTGTTTCGCAGCAGGTTGACGGTCGGGGCGGTCGAGCCGGACAGCAGCTCAACCGAGTCGTCGGTCGAGCCATTGTCGACCACGATCAGCTCGAACGACCGGTATGTCGAGCGGTCGATCGCAGGCAACAGCCGGCGAAGATGATCGACGCCGTTGCGATTGAGCACGATGAGCGACACGAGCGAGCCACTGGTGCGGGCCGATCCAGGAGCCTGCTCGAGCAGGCGTTCAGCGACCAGTCGTTCCTGCTCGATGGTTGCCGAGCGGTTGGTCGTTTTCGCGCCGGCCGGTGCGCCGGGGCGCAATCCGGTCGCGTTCATGACCCGTCTCCCGACCCGCAGCGTCGCGACGCCGAGCCGCACGACTCGGCGCCGCCGGATCCGATCGAACGAATCTGCCTTCCGCTTGAGCTGTCGGGCCTCGTTGCGCAAGGCGGCGAGGTCGCGGCGACGTCGCTCGAGCTCCTCCTCTGCGCGCCGCCGGTCGGCGGCAGCCTGGCTTCGTTCCCGGGCCACGTCCACCTCGAGTGCCCCGATCCGGTCGGTCAGGCCGAGCGCGCGATCGTTGGCGCGCGCGAGGCTCGCGAGGGTCGTGGCGAGACGTGCCTCGAGCGTGCGCCGATCGGCATCCGCAGCCTCGCGCACGTTGGTGACAGCTCCGGCCATCGCGGCGGACAGCAACATCGGCAACTCGGCCACGATGCGCCGCGCGGCCAGCTGGCGGGATCGTCGGGCGGCATCGTCGCGCCCGTCGACGAGGGCGGCCACCCGGTCCCAGTGCTCGGCGAGCTGCGAGATCTGCGCGACGATGTCCGATGCGGCAGGTCGGCCCGCGGCGCGCAGGATGTCCTGGCCAAGCGAGCCGGCGGGATCGATGGTCCGGACGCCGGCGAAACTGTCCAGGGCGTGGTACTTGGTGCCTTCGGCCATCGCTGCCCTGAACACCGGCACGCCGTGCGCGAGGGCCACGACGCTGCCATGGAAGCTGTGCACAACCACTGCATGGGCGCCCGCGACAAGCCGGGCCAGGATGGCCGGCTCGACCACATCTGCGACGGGGATGGCGGCCGGCCCGAGGTCGCCCAGACGCCCGATCTCGTCACCCAGCACCGGCGAGATCGGAAGCTCGATCAGGGCCATTCCCGCCGCGGCGAGGGCCGCTGCCGCCGCCCGGATCGGCTCCGCGGCAGGGCTGAGTCCCGCCGACGGCTGCACGATCACGTACGGTCGTCCGCTGAGCGACCGGCCGAGGCTGTCCGGGAGGGTCACGTCCAACGCGTCGAGCACGGGCTGGATCCCGAACGCGGAATCGGGCACCAGGCGGATCGCGCTGGTCGGGGACACGGCTTGCAGCTCGGTCAGCGAGTCCCCGTCGCGCACCGAGACGTAGTCGGCCGCAGCGACGACCTGCGCGAGCAGTGGCCGAGCCCAGTTGGGCGTGCCGCTCGACACGCCGAGCGCGTTCCAGGCGACGGGGACTCCCGCGGCGGCGGCGACGATCGTGGGCGACAGCCAGTAGCCACCCGGGTGCGGGATCCCTGATTCGACTGCCTCGTAGCCCGGAGCAACGGTTGCATCGAAGCGAACCAGGTGGCCGCCGCCAACGACGAGCAGCTCGAGCTCGTCCACCGTCTCGATGAGCCGGCTGATCGGATCGACCGCGAACGGCCACGGTGGCGACGCCATCGGACGATGGGAGTAGCGGCGCACCTCGATCGCCCCGAGCCGTCGGCTGAGCTCAGCCTCCGCGATCAGTGGGAAGAGCAGGTCGCCGAAGTTGGCAACATCGAATGTCCCGACGATCCCCACGACACGTCGACTGGAGCGTCGGTCGTGCGTCACGGGGGAGGCGTCGCGACGATGCATGGTTGCTCACCCTCGGGCAGCGTGCCCTCCTCACCATCGGGGTCGCAGTTGATGGGCTGTTGGTCGGGCTCCGGCAGACCGCCGTCGTAGTCGGTGATGACCAGCAGGTATTCGAGCCGGTCGAGCGCCGCACCGGGCTCCAGGAATGCGGTCTGCACGACGTCGTTGGCGTCGCGCCGGACGTCGATGACCTGCCCGATGAGGAGGCCCTTCGGGTAGGGCGAGCGAATCCCCCCTGCCAACTCGATCCCGGCGGTCACCACCTCGTCGCCGAGCTGGACCGGGACGCTCGAGTCGATCTTGGTCATGTTCAGGGCGCCCGCCAGGTCGCCCACCACCTCGCCAGTCGCGCCGTTCGACACGAGCTGCCCGATGACCGTCGACGACCCGTCGGTCAGCAGCGTCACGTTGCTGTAGTTCGGCCCCACCTCCACGACGCGACCGACGAGCGCGCCGCCGGCGCCGATGACGACGTCACCCTGGGCGATGCCGTGCTCGCTGCCACGATCGATGGTCACCGCCCGCCGGAACTCGGCCGGCTCGCGGGCGATCACCGAGGCGGCGACCGTCTGGTGGTCGAGGCCCGCCTGGAGCTGGAGCAGGCCGGTCAGCAGGTCGTTCTCGCGTTTCGTCTCCTCGGATCGCGCGTTCTCGATCCGAAGCCGGTCGTTCTCATCCTGGAGCGAGGCGTTTTCCTGGCGGAGGGTGTCGATCTCGGAGATCGTACGGAAGATCGAGGCGATGCCCGAGGCCGTGTCGTCGAGGACGCCCTGCACCGGGCTGAATGCGAACGCCACCCCCTTCTGCAGCTCGATCACGATCGGGGTCGAGGAGATCGCCATCAGCACGAACGACACCGCCAGCAGAACGCTGAAGGTGATGGCACGGCGGCGGACGACCTTGTTGCTGAAGACGGCTGCGGTCATCGCGAGACTCGACTACTGCGGCTCGTGTCCCCCGGACATCAGCGTGGCGGACGAGAGTATGTGTCCGAAACCAACACGCGGTCCATCTTGTCAAGCTCCTGAAGGACGACGCCGGTGCCGCGGACCACGCAGGTCAGCGGGTCGTCGGCGACGTGAACCGGCATCTGGGTCGCCTCGGCGACGCGCCGGTCGAGGCCGGCCAGGAGCGCCCCGCCACCGGCGAGCACGATGCCCTGATCCATGATGTCAGCCACCAGCTCTGGTGGCGTCTCCTCGATGGTGTCCTTGATCGTGTCGACGATCTGCACGACCGAGGGCTCGATCGCCTCGCGGATCTGGTCGGCGCCGACTTCCACGCTGCGCGGGAGCCCGGTGAGCAGGTCACGGCCGCGAAGCGTCACGCGCTGCGTGTCCCAGTCTCCCGGGTACGACGAGCCGATCGCGATCTTGATGTCCTCCGAGGTCCGCTCGCCGAGGAACAGGTTGTACTCGCGCCGGGCGAACGTGACGATGTCCTGGTCCATCTCGTCGCCGCCAATCCGGATGGAACGGCTCACCACGATGCCGCCGAGCGAGATCACCGCGACCTCGGTCGTGCCGCCGCCGATGTCGACGACGAGGCTGCCCGACGGCTCGCTGACCGGCAGGCCCGCGCCGATCGCTGCGGCCATGGGCTCCTCGATCAGGCGGGCCCAGCGCGCACCGGAGTTCAGCGCCGCATCGCGAACCGCCCGCTTCTCGACCTCGGTGACACCGGACGGGATACCGAGCAGCATGCGCGGCCGCGGGATCAGCCCGACGCGGTCGTGGACCCGGCTCACGAAGTACTTGATCATCTGCTCGGTGACGTCGAAGTCGCTGATGACGCCGTCGCGCAGCGGACGGACCGCGATGATGTTCGCCGGGGTCCGGCCGACCATCCGTTTCGCCTCGGCCCCGATCGCCAGCACGCGTTTCGACTTGGCGTCGATCGCGACTACCGACGGCTCGCTCATGACGATGCCCCGGTCGCGGACGTGGACCAGCGTGTTGGCGGTCCCCAGATCGATGCCGATGTCGCGGGAGAAGAGGCCGAGCAGGCGGTCGAACATGATCTGGCGCGGGTCCTTCCTGTGGGGAGCAGCGAGGCGCGCGGACGGTGATGCGGGACCGGGCGCACGGGGACGGGCAGAAGCCGCCGCAGTATACCCGGTCGCCTGCCGGCGCCGGTTGCCTGGAGCCGCCGGATCTGGCCGGAGACGGAAGCCGCGACCCTCTCTCTCGACGTCGCGTCGGGGTCGTCAGATCTCGCGACGATTGAGCGACCAGGCTGCGAGGGCGAGGGCGGCGGCGATCCACAGGACCGACCACAGGACGAACGTCGGGGGTGGCGGCGCCAGCGCGTAGAAGGGGTTGGCTTCGCCGATCTCGCTGCCCGAGGCGATCACGGTCACTAGGGGTGGCTCGAGCCCGTAGATCACCCCGCGCCAGAGCCCGTCCGAGGGGAACAGCCAGCGAGTGACCTCACTGGCGAGGGCGAGCGCGTCGGCACCGAAGACGCGCGCGACGCCGCCGAAGACGCCCGCCATCCAGCCCAGCCCGAACACCACGACGCAGACCGCCCCCGCGGCGATGGCCGGAAGCCGCGTTCCGAGCAGGAGCGCGAGGGTCAACAGCACGAGGGCCTGCGCGACCAGGAACCCGACCGCGAGCACGGGCTCGGGCGGGATGTGCCCGGTGAGGAGGCCCACCGCGCCGATCTCCAGGAAGCCCGAGGCAGCCGCGTAGCCGGCTACGACGGCGACCAGCCCGAGCCACCGTCCGAGGACGTACTCGGACCGCCGGATCGGTCGGGCGAGCAGCGCCAGCGCGATGCCGGATTCGACGTCTGCGGCGATCGCCGGCGCCCCGAGGAACGCGGCAGTCATCGCCAGCACGAAGCTGAACATGAAGGCGGCGAGGATGAGGATCTGCGAGACGGCGACGCGGATCTCCAGCTCGGTGACGCCCTCCGAGCGGGCAAGGCCCGCGAGCGCGCCCGTGCCCCAGCTCGTCAGCCCGACCGTCACCACCGTGAGCGCGAGCAGGACCCACAGGATGCGCCGGCGGGCGGCCTCACGGACGGTGACCTTCGCGATGGTGATCATGCGGCGGGACCCCGCTCGCCGGCCCCCTGGGCAAGGAGTGCCAGGAACCGCTCTTCGAGCGAGCGGCGCCCGGCGTCCACCTCGTGGATCCGCCCGCCGGCGGCAATGATCGCCTCGACGAGCTCGGGGACGCCGGCCGGATCGAACGGCTGGATCGACAGCCAGTCGCCATCGCGGCGGATGGGACCGAACCGCTCGAGCTGCTCGTACGCTGCGGCACCGAGGCCCGTCGCCTGGACACGGACGCCCGGATCGCCGAGCACGTCATCGAGCCGGCCCTCCTCCACGACCCTCCCGCGGTCGACGATCGCAACGCGGTCGCAGACGCGCTCGACCTCCGTCAGCAGGTGCGAGTTCAGGAAGACGGTGGTACCGCGCTGGCGGGCCGCCCGGATGATCGCGCGCACGTCGTTCCGACCGACCGGGTCGAGCGCCGACGTCGGTTCGTCCAGGATCACGAGCTCGGGGGCGCCGAGCATTGCCACGCCGAGACCGAGGCGCTGCTGCATGCCCTTGGAGAAGGTATTCACGATGTCGTCAGCCCGGTCGGCGAGGCCGACGAGCTCGAGTGCGGAGTCGATCGCCTGCGGCCGGTGCGATCGGGGGAGCTGTGCGAGCTCGCAGTGGAGCTCGAGCACCTCGCGGGCGCGCATCCAGGGCTGGTAGCGGAAGAGCTCCGGTAAATACCCGATGCGCCGGCGGGTCGCCCGGTCACCGAGTGGCGCGCCGAGGACACGGCCGGTTCCGCCGCTCGAGCGGGCCAGGCCGAGCAGCAGCTTCACCACGGTCGTCTTGCCGGCACCGTTCGGCCCGAGCAATCCGAAGACCTCGCCACGGGCGACGGTCATCGTCAGCCCGTCGAGGGCGCGCACGCGGCCGTACTGCTTGGTGAGGTCGGCGGTCTGCACGGCGGGTGCTTTTTCCACGCAGCCGAGGACGATCCTCAGCGGGCCGGTGTGGCGCGAACCGGCCGATCGAAGGCGACGCCGCGGTCGCGCAGGCTCACCCACGCGTCGTGGCCGATGACGAGGTGATCCAGCAGATCGATGTCGAGCAGCCGGCCGGCGGCGAGCGCCTCGGCCGTGAGGTGAAGGTCGTCGGGGCTCGGGGTCGGGTCGCCCGAGGGGTGGTTGTGGCAGAGGATCAACGAGGCCGCGTTGAGCCGGACCGCGTCGCGGAACAGCTCCCCGACGCGAACCAGTGAACTGCTCACGTTGCCCTGGTAGACGGTCGCGATGCGCAGGACGTGGTTCTTGGAATCGAGAACGACGACCCGCAGCTCCTCGCGCTCGAGGCGGCCCATCTGGAGGATCAGCCGCTCGGCCACGTCGCGCGGGCTGCGAATGGTCCAGCGACCCGATGGCCAGTCGGCCAGCAGACGCCGCCCAAGCTCGAAGGCGGCCACCAGCTGCGCCGCCCTTGCCGGACCGATGCCCGGGATCGCCGCAAGCTCCACCTCGGATGCGCGGGCGAGACCCGTCAGCCCGTCGTACGAGGCCAGGGCATCGGCCGCGATGTCGACCGCCGAGCGACCGCGCGAACCGGAGCCCCACAGGAGCCCGATGAGCTCCGCGGCCGTGAGCCCGCCGGCCCCGCGCATGGCGAGGCGTTCGCGGGGACGCTCGGCCGCCGGCAGCTCGCGGATCGCGCGGCCCCGGAAGGGATGCGGGGCCTGGGCCACGGCAGGTCCTCCTGGCTGCAGGCACGGCGCGGCGGTTCGGCGCCCTCGAAGCCCGAACAACGGGAGCCCGCCGATTTCCCCCGCCATCCGGACCTCGAGGACGGGGGCAGCCTAGCGGGAGGCGCTCACCCGCCGATCACCGCAACCTGCACCGGCCGTCAACGACGGCCGCGGCGCGTCAGATCGGCGGGTTCTGTGCGTAGACCTCGGCAAAGACGAGGAGGATCCCGTTGAATGCCGCGTGCAGCCCGATGGGGGCCCAGATCGTGCCCTTGCGCACGAACAACCAGCCGAGTGCGAGCCCGATCGGCACGCGTGCCGCGAATCCGATCAGCGCCAGCGGCAGTCCCTGCTCGAAAGTCGCCGCCTGGATCCCCACGATGTGGACGAACGCGAACAGCAGGCCGCCGAGGATGACCCCGCGGGTCGCACCGAACGAGACGACCCAGGCGGTCGTGAGGAACCCTCGGAAGAACAGCTCCTCGCCGATCGGAGCGAGGACTGCGCCGGCGATCAGGTTCAGCACGATACCCCCCGGATCGCCGGCCGGCGGCAGCGGCGATTCGGGGCTCACGCCGAACCACGAGACCAGGAAGTTGGCCAGCAGTCCGGTCAGGAGGATGATCGGCAGCGCCCACGCGACACCGATGCCGAAGCCGCGCAGCGCCTCGGAGGATGGCGGCCGGACGCCCATCTGGCGCCACGACAACGCCCCCGTGTCGACGACGAGCAGGCGGATCAGGAGGACGTAGACCGCGACCTGCACCAGCAGCCCGACGACGGCGGCGATCGGGCCGTCGGGCTCGATCCCGGCAACTTGGAGCGGGACCCCGAGCAGGACGAGCAGGACGAGGGACGTCGCAACGCATGCGATGAATACAAGGAGTGGCGAAGGGCCAGCGTAGGGTCCAACGCCGCGGGCCCGCCGTTCGATGGCCTGCGAGCCCGCGGCGGCGATGAGGCCGAGCGAGACGAGGACGAGTCCGCCGATGAAGAGCGCCTGCTTCGCGGGGCCGTCGGCCGCCTGGAGGCTCACGAACAGGACGACGCCACCGATCAGCGTCCCCAGCCAGCCGGCGAGGAACAATCCCGGCGCGGCGCGGCCCTCGATCGTGAATGTGCCGGCTCCCGGACGGTTGGCGGGCGGCGGCCCCGGCGGCGGCGCGGAGGGCGGCGGCGGCGGCGCGGGCAGGTCGCCCTGGCCGTCGGACGGGATCAACGCTCCGGCAGCGCGTCCTGGGCGGCGGGGCGAGTGCTACCCGGGCGGACAGGGCGCGTGGCGCGCAGCGACGGCCGGCCCTGCGGCGCAGCGATCCGGCCCGTTGGATCGAGGCCACCCGGGAGCGGCTCGAGGGTCGCTGCGGCCGGCTCCCGCCGTTCGAAGTCCTTGCCGCACCACGCGCACAGCGACCAGTCGAGGCCGACCAGCCGGCTGCAGTTCGGGCAGACGCGGTTGAGCCGCGTGCGGCACGTCGGGCAGATGATCCATTCCTCGTTGACGCGGCGGTCGCACGTCGGGCAGTGGTGGATCGACTCCACCTCGGCCAGCAGCGCCTCCTCGGCCAGGTTGCGCTCCCACACCTCGCCGATCTTCTCGTGCGGCCGGATGATCTTGTAGATCCAGACGAAGAAGAAGAAGAAGAACGGAGTGAACAGGATGACGCCGGCGGCCGCGAGGTACGGGGCGACGGGGTTGGCCGTCCGCTGCTGCATGTCGCGGAAGGCCCAGTACGACGTCGCCAGCCAGATGACCACGAGGTAGGCGAACAGCAGCTGGATCCCGGCCTGGACGATCGGGTTCTCGAAGAAATCGCCGATCGTGTCGCCGATCGTCTGGAGGATGGTTTCCATGGGCCGGGCTGCATGCCTCCGGTCTGCGGTGCGCCGCCGTGGCGCTCGCGCGCTTCGTCAAATGTCCGGGGCAGTGTAGCAGGGGCAGTCGGCCGCCCCGGTTGGCGGTCAGCGCGCGGTCAGACGTCCGACGACAGGGCCGCGTGACGCAGCACGAGCAGGCTGATCGCCCCTGCAATGAACATGACCAAACCTGAAACCCACGCAAGCAGGGCCCCCGGCCCTGCACCGAGTGGCCCGACGACGTACGGCCAGGCCAGGCCCAGCACGAACGAGCCGAGGGCGATGCCCAGGACGCCCGTCCGCAACCAGCGCCCGATCGGGTTCTGGACGACCGCCAGGCCGAGCACAGTGAGCGTCAACAGGAAGAGAGCGATGTGGCCCGAACCCGCCAGACCCCAGGTGTCCATGTAGCCCGTGCCACGCGACCCGATGACGACACGCGCCCACGGGGCGAGGAACGCGAGCACGAGTCCGAACGCCCCGACCAGCATCATCGCGTCGGCGGCGTCCTCCACGCGATCCTTGTCGATCCGCGGCATGGCGAAGCTGCCGAGCCGCGCCACGCTGGGCGCAGCAGCGGCGGCAACAACACCTTCACCCGCTGCGGCCCCTGCGGGATCCCACGCGCGCGGGTAGACCGGCGTGGGCGGCGGCTCCGCGGGCGACAGCGCCGCCGACGGTGTCGCCACCGGCAAGGGCGACGGCGCAGCCGCCGCAGGTGGCTCGACCGGTTCGGGCGCCGGGACGGCAGGCGGGACGTAGCTCCCGGCCGACGCGAACGGCGACGGCACCGGGACGGGCGGTGCGGCCTCGACCGGTGGCGCCTGGGTCGCCGGCATCGGCCATCGGACGTACGGCTCGGGCTCAGGTTCGAGGGCCGGCGTCTCGTGGTCGTCATGCCCTGGCGGGACTGCGTCGACGACCTCGACCCGCCGGGCGACAGCCGCGAGGACGGTGCCGCAGTGCGGGCATGACAGTCGGCCCGGCGGGACGCTTTCCGCGCAGGAGGGGCAGGCGAGCGATTCCGCAACCATGACGTACCTCGTGCCGACCCCGATCAGGCGGGGCGCTCAAGGCTGCCGGACGCTTCCGCGCGCTTCCATTCCCCCGTGGACCCATGTCGCAATGCCCCGAACGTCCCCCGTGTCCGTACGGCATCGACGGTAAAGGCAGCGCTGCGCCACGCCGATGCCAGCCCTGCCACGAGGAGGCCGGCGGTCCAGATCGCCACGAAGGCGAGCATCGTCAGCAGCACGACGACGCCTTCGTCCACACCTGATCCGGCCAGTTCCCGTCGCAGGAAGTCCCAGGCCAGGCTCGCTGCCAGGAGGATCGGGGTCACGAGCACGGCCGTCACGGCCAGCGGCAGCGCGAACGTGCCCAGCGTCGAGAGCGGGCGGCGCATGAGGTCGGCCCAGGCACCGGCGAAGGCCCGGTCGAGCGACTGGCCCCAGACCACCAGGCGGCGCGCTCCCAGCGAACCGAGTGTCTCGCCCAGGACCCACGTCGCGGCAATGAGGACAACCGCATCGGGCACCGCCGCGACGACCCGCCAGGCGATCGGCGTCACCACGTCGGTTGGTTGCGTCAGCTCGCGGTAGGTGGCCTGTACCAGCCGCAACGACCCGTAGCCCAGCGCGACCGCCAGCGGCACGTAGGCGGCGAGGCGGAGCAGGACGATCCGCCAGATCCGGCCCCGTCGGCGCACCGGGGAGGGCGGCGGGATCGTGCCACCGGCTCCCAGGTCCTCGTCCGCCACCACGAGCTCGATCAGGTCGCGCTCGGTGACAGCAGCGACCCAGCCACCGACCACCAGCCACAGAAAGAACGCGACGAAGATCACCGTGACGAGGGTGGCGAAGCCGAGCGACATGCCGCCCAGCCAGAACGTCGTGATCGTGGGCCCGAGCACGTTGGCCAGTCCGACCGGAGACGGGACCACGACGATCGGCAGCAGGAAGAGCACGATCCCGCCACGAACGAGGAACGCGGCGAGGCCGACGATCCACGTGGCGGGCCGGGGCAGGATGACGAGGAGCGATGCCGTCAGGCCCGCGCCCCAGCTCATGGCGCCGGGCTTGCTCCGAGCCTGTCGAGCTCCTCCAGGGCCGCTCCGACGAGCTCGATCTCTTCCCCATACGTCGCGAGGTCG
>DASTYU010000053.1:0-10133 GCA_035764655.1 Candidatus Limnocylindrales bacterium | reverse complement strand
GGCTGCTCCTCGCCTTCATGGACCTCGCGGTCGATCGTGGGGCCCACGAGGCGACGCTGGAGGTCCGCCTGTCGAACCTGGCGGCGCGCCGGCTGTACGAGAAGTACGGCTTCCGCCCAGTCGGCCTGCGTCCGCGCTACTACAGCGACGACAACGAGGACGCGCTGATCATGACCACCGAGCCGCTGGCCGAGCCGCGCATGCGGGAGCGCCTGCAGCACCTGCGCGCGGAGCTCGAGACGGCGCCGTTGCCGCGTCGCCCCGGCGGATCGGACGACGACGATGCGCTGCCCGCGGACCTGGAATTGCGCGGCCCACAGCCGGGGCCCGGATGAGCGGGCCGCTCGTGCTCGCGCTCGAGTCGTCCTGCGACGAGACGGGCCTGGCGATCGTCGAGGGTGGCCGCCGGATCCACTCGAACGTGGTCGCGTCGCAGGTCGCGTTGCATGCGGCGACGGGCGGGATCGTCCCCGAGGTTGCCGCGCGGGCCCACCTGCGCTGGGTCGTGCCGGTCATGGACGAGGCGTGGGGCGCCGGCGGTGTGACGTGGAAGGACATCGACGCGGTCAGCGTGACCTACGGGCCCGGGCTTGCCGGCTCGTTGCTGGTCGGCATCAACTTCGCCAAGGCGCTCGCCTGGGTGCACGACAAGCCGCTGGTCGGCGTGAACCACCTCGAAGGCCACGTCTACGCAGCGTGGCTCCTGGACCCAGGCGAGCCCGAGCACCGGGAGCCGTCCTTCCCGCTCGTGGCGCTCGTCGTATCCGGCGGGCACACGTTCCTCGCCGAGATGCGCGACCACCTCACCTACCGGCTGCTCGGCCAGACCGTCGACGACGCGGCCGGCGAGGCGTTCGACAAGGTCGGCCGGCTGCTCGGTCTCGGCTACCCGGGCGGGCCGGCCATCCAGCGCGCTGCCGAGGCGGCAACGGCCCGCGATCGGATGTTCCCGCGGGCCTGGCTGGGTGACTCGTTCGACTTCAGCTTCTCCGGACTCAAGACCGCCGCCCGACGAATCGTCGACGGCGCCCGGGCCGAGGCGGGCCTCGGCGACGAAGCCGACGTCCCGTTGCCCGACCCGCTCGTGGCCGAGCTCGCCTGGGGCTTCCAGGACGCGGTCGTCGACGTCCTTGCGACCAAGACGATCCGTGCCGCCCGCGAGATCGGCGCTCGATCGATCGTGCTGGGCGGCGGCGTCGCGGCCAACGCGGCGCTGCGCGATCGAATGACCGCCGATGCGGCCGGGCTCGACCTCCCCTTGATCGTGCCGCGACCGGGGCTGTGCACGGACAACGGGGCGATGATCGGGGCGGCGGGTGCCCGACGGTTCCTGGCCGGTGAGCGCGCCGGGCTCG
This sequence comes from Candidatus Limnocylindrales bacterium, assembly GCA_035764655.1. Taxonomy (GTDB): domain Bacteria; phylum Chloroflexota; class Limnocylindria; order Limnocylindrales; family CSP1-4; genus DASTYU01. Next base: position 8,778 of record DASTYU010000053.1, on the reverse strand, counting down.
ACCTCGACGCGCGTCCCTCGCTACCGCTGGCGACGCGCTAGCGTGGTCGCCCGGGTCGACCCGCGCGACGTCCGGGACACGCTGCGGGCAGCGGGCCTGCGCCCCCGCCACGCCCTGTCGCAGAACTTCCTCGCCGACATCGACGTCCTCGAGGCGATCCTCGCGGAGGCGGACCCGGTCCCGGGTCGCCGGACGCTCGAGATCGGACCAGGGCTCGGCTTCCTCACCAAGGGCCTGCTCGACGCCGGCGCCGCGGTGACCGCGATCGAGCTGGACCGCGGCTTGGCGGCGTTCCTGCGCGAGCGCTTCGCGACCGAGCTCGAACGAGCGGCCGCGGCGGACCTCGACACGCCGGGCGGATTGCGCATGATCGAGGGCGACGCCCTCGACCAGGATCTCGTCGGCCTTCTCGAGCCGCCGTACGACGTGGTGGCCAACCTGCCGTACCACATCACGAGCCCGATCCTGCACGCGCTGCTCGGCGAGCCGCCCCGCCCCGAGCGCCTGGTGCTGATGGTCCAGCGCGAGGTCGCGGAGCGGATCGCCGCCGCGCCCGGGCGGATGAGCTACCTGTCGGTGTTTGTCCAGTACCACGCCAAGGTCCGCGTGGCGTTCCGCGTGCCACCGACGGCGTTCGAACCCGAACCTGCCGTGGATTCGGCGGTCATCGTGGTGGAGCCGTACGCCGCCGACGATCGCCTTGGCGCGGACGACGAGGAGCAGTTGTGGCGGCTGGTCCAGGCCGCGTTCCGGGAGCGTCGCAAGATGCTCCACAACGTCCTGGCGCGGCAGCTCCCGGTCGACGCGGGGCGCGTGGATGCGGCCCTCGCCGAGGCGGGCATCGCCCCTGACCGGCGGCCGCAGACGCTGGCCGTTGGCGAGTGGCTGGCGCTGCGCGAGGCGCTCGGCCCCTTGCCATGACCGATCCACTGGCCCGCCTCGCGCCGGTGGTACGGCTCGCCCCGGCCAAGCTCAACCTGACCCTCGCCGTGCTGGGCCGGCGGCGCGACGGGTTCCACGACCTGCACTCGGTGATGGTGCCGCTCGCGCTGGCCGACCGGCTTAGCCTCGCCGTTGCGCCCCCGGAGCGAGGAGCGAGCGACTCCCTCCACGTCGAGGGCTTCGACACCGGGGCGCCGGCCGACAACCTGGCGCTTCGAGCCGTGGCCGAGGCTCGCCAAGCCGTCGGCGGCGGCTGGCCCGGTGGTCCCGGCCCGGCGCCCGCCCTGTCTCTGCGTCTCAAGAAGCACATTCCCGTGGCCGCGGGCCTCGGGGGAGGCTCGTCCGACGCTGCCGCGGCGCTGGACGGCGCCGTGGAGGCGTGGGGCGCCGAGTTGGACGCCGAGCGGAGGCACGCCGCGGCCGCACGGCTCGGCTCGGACGTGCCGTTCTTCCTTGCGGGCCGGGCCGCGCTGATCCAGGGGCGGGGGGAGCGGGTCGACCCACTTCGCGGGCCGCTTGGCACGCCGGGCGTCCTCCTCGTGACGCCGGCCGTCGCGCTTCCCACATCGACAGTCTTCGCCGCGTTCGTGGCGAGCGGGGGACTGGGCAGCGGCTCGGTGCGAATGACGTCGGAACACCTCGCCGGCGAGATGTCCGGCGGGCTTCGCGCGGCCGACCTCGTGGCACGGGCCGGCGTCCTCGCTGCGGCCAACGACCTGCTGCCGGCCGCCGCCGAGGCCCTCCCCGGGCTCGTCGCATTCCGGCGCGCCCTGTTCCGGGTGCTCGGCCGGCCCGTCGGCCTGTCCGGGTCGGGCCCCACGCTGTGGACGCTCTATCCTTCAGGAGATGACGCCGCCGACGCGGCGCCCATCGTCCGCGACGCCATCGCGGCCGGCGACATCCCGCCGCTCGGCGACGGGCAGCCGGCCATACTCGCCACCACGATCCCGGAGGGACCATCTCGATGAGCAGCCGCCAGGCCGTCAGCAGCTCGAACGCCCCGGCTGCGATCGGGCCATACAGCCAGGCGATCGTGGCGGACGGGACCGTGTACTGTGCCGGCCAGATCGGCCTCGACCCGGCCACGGGGGAGCTCGCGGAAGGCCTCGAAGCGCAGGCAGAGCGGGCACTGCGCAACCTCACGGCCGTGCTCGATGCCGCCGGCGCCACCCTCGCGGACGTGGTGAAGACCACGATCTTTCTCGCCGACATGGGCGACTTCGCGGCGGTCAACGCGATCTACGCCACGTTCATGCCTGACCCCCCGCCGGCGCGTTCGACCGTCGCGGTTTCAGGACTCCCGAAGGGTGCCCTGGTCGAGATCGAGGCCATCGCCCGGCGGTCGGAGTGACGCCTGGCCTGTTTGACACCCCTTGCGGCCCGCCCATACCATCCGCGCACCGATCACATGACATCTGACGCTCGAGCGCCGGGTCCAGAACGTCGGGGAGGCGAGGGCCTCCCTGCCACCGTTCCCGAGCGCCGCCCCTCGTGAACCCTCCAAGTCCCGACCCGACCCGACACACTGTTGCCGTCGTCATGGCGGCCGGCCTCGGCACCCGGATGAAATCGGGCACCCCCAAGGTCCTCCACACGTTGTGCGGCCGGCCGATGCTCGCGTACGTGCTCGACGCATGGCACGAGGCCGTTTCCGAGACTGCCGCAGCCGCTGGCGGCGACCCGGCCGGCGCACCGCGCCCTGTCGTCGTCTATTCGCCCCCGACCGCCGCGGTCACCGAGCAGTTCGACGGACGCGTGGCCTTCGCCCTCCAGGACGAGCCGCGCGGCACCGGCGACGCGGTGCGCTCGGCGCTGGCGGCGGTCCCCGACGACGTGACGGAGATCGTCGTGCTGTCGGGCGACGTCCCGCTGGTCACCGGCGGCGATCTCGGCGCGCTGCTCGAGGCGCGCCGCGAAGACGACGCCGCGATCGCCCTGGCGAGCGTGTTCGCCGCGGATCCGGCGCTGCTCGGGCGGGTCGTGCGCGGTGAGTTCGGCACGGTGGAGCGCATCGTCGAGGCGAAGGACGCCACCGAGGAGGAGCTCGAGAGCAACGAGATCAACGCCGGGCTGTACGCCTTCGACGCCGCGTGGCTGCGCCGCCGGATCGACAACCTCGCCGAATCGCCGGCGACCGGCGAGCTGTACCTGACCGATCTCGTGCGGATCGCCCGCGAGGACGGCCGGATCGTGAGCGCGGTCACCTTCGAGGATGACGGCCGGTTCGACGGCATCAACGATCGCTCGCAGCTCGCCCAGGCGGAATGGGCGCTGCGGGTCCGGCTCAACGAGCGCCACATGGCGGCCGGCGTGACGATGCGCGACCCGTCGACGGTCTATCTCGACTGGGACGTGGAACTGGCGCCGGACGTCGAGCTCGAGCCGAACGTGATCCTGCGCGGCCACACCTCGATCGGGCAGGGCAGCGTGATCGGCGCGGGCAGCCAGCTCATCGATTCGGTGGTGGGCCAACGCGTGCGCGTGTGGGCGAGCGTGGTCGAGTCGTCGCGCATCGAGGACGAGGCGAGCGTCGGCCCGTTCTCGCACCTGCGCCCGGGCAGCACCGTCGGCCGTGGGGCCGAGGTCGGCAACTACGCCGAGCTCAAGAACGCGACCCTCGGCGCGGGTGCCAAGCAACACCACATGAGTTACCTGGGCGACGCGGAGATCGGCGAGCGCGCGAATATCGGGGCGGGCACGATCACCGCCAACTACGACGGCACGCAAAAGCACCGCACGCGCATCGGGGCGGGCGCGTTCGTCGGGGTCGACACGATGATCGTCGCGCCTCGCGACATCGGCGACGGCGCCAAGACCGGAGCAGGGGCCGTGGTGACGCACGACGTGCCGCCCGGCAAGCTCGCCGTCGGCGTGCCGGCCCGAATCCGCGAGCCGCGCCAGCGGCCGGACGACACGCCGAAGCCGCCGTCGGAACCTGCAGCGGGCGACGGCAGCGAGTGAGCGGCGCGTTCTTCGAGCTCGGCCTGATCGTCGTGCTCGTCCTGCTCAACGGGATCTTCTCCGCGACCGAGATCGCCCTCGTCACCATCCGCCGCTCGCGGCTCCAGCAACTCGCCGATGAAGGCAATCGCGGCGCGATCCGCGTCCAGCGGTTGAAGGAGAACCCCGGCCGCTTCCTGGCGGTGATCCAGGTCGGCATCACGTTCCTCGGGTTCCTCGCCTCGGCCTTTGCGGCGGTGAGCCTCGTCGACGGGATGCAGGAGTGGCTGGACGGCCTGGGCCTGCCGGCGGGTCTCGCCTCGACCGTGGCCCTGATCGTGGTCACCGGCCTGCTGACGCTGTTCACGATCGTGTTCGGCGAGCTCGTCCCGAAGCAGATCGGCCTCGCCCATTCGGAGCGCGTGGCGTTCACGTTCAGCCGGCTCATCGAGATCCTCGGCCGGTTGTTCGCGCCGCTCGTCGCGTTCCTCACCGTCGTGACGCGCTACATCTCGCGGCTGTTCCGCGCCGACGTCACCGCCGACGAGCGGATCAGCTCCGAGGAGCTGCGCCTGATCATCGAGCAGGGCGGCGAGCAGGGCGTGCTCGAGGCCGAGGAGGAGCAGATGATCCACGCGGTCATCGAGCTCGGCGAGCAGCGCGTGCACGAGGTGATGGTTCCGCGCACCGACATGGTCACGCTCTCGGGAACGGTCACGTTCGAGGAGGCGATCCAGACGATCGTCGCCGAGGGCCACAGCCGCATCCCCGTCTACGAGGAGTCGATCGACGAGATCGTCGGCATCCTCTATGCGAAGGACCTGCTGCCGTTCGTCGTTCGGCCGAATGAGGACCGGCCGGAGCTCCGCACGCTGCTGCGGACGCCGGTGTTCGTGCCCGAATCGATGTCGGTCGACGACCTGCTGCACGAGCTGCAGCGACGCAAGGTGCATCTCGCGATCGTCCTGGACGAGTATGGCGGGACGGCGGGTCTTGTCACGATCGAGGACCTGCTCGAGGAGATCGTCGGCGAGATCCAGGACGAGTACGACGAGGAAGAGCCGATGATCGTGCGCCTGTCCGACGACGAGGCGCGGGTCGACGGGCGGGCAGCCGTCGACGACCTGCAGGAGCTGTTCGACACGACCTTCGGGCTCGAGGACGAGGACGAGTACGACACGGTCGGTGGGCTGATCTACCACCGCATCGGCGGGGTGCCGAAACCCGGCGACGAGGTGCGGGTGGACGGGCTGCTGCTGACCGTCGAGTCCACCGACGGCCGGCGGGTTGGCAAGGTGCTGGTCGTGCGCGTGGGCAACGGCGAGAACGGCGGCAACGGGGAGTCGGCCGAGGAGGACCGCTAGCCCGGCTCGGGGGTGTTTCGCGTGTGGTCGGCGTGGCGCGCCGGCCGAGAAGCGCCTGCTGCCCCGGCGCTGCTCGCGGGGCGAGCAGTCCAGCGTACGGAGCGGGCCTCGTTCCCAATCCTGCTCGCAATCGGCGAGCGGTCTGGCGCCTGAGTCGCAATCCTGCTCGCCATCGGCGAGCAACCCGACGGCGGAGCCTCCCGACCGCTCGCCTGGCGAGCACGCGGAGAGCGCTCCGCGCGAGCGCGGGTCGCGTGGCGACCCTACCGACGGTTGCGCCGCCCGATGGAACGCCCAGACGGCCATTCGTCCACTCGGAGCCGCCTCGAGGGGCCGGCTGGATCGCCAGCCGATCCACCGGCGAAATGGCCCGTCCGTTGGAACGCTGGGCGACCCAGCGGTCAGGAAACCGCGCGGCAGGCCTGCTGGGACCGGCTCAGGCGGTGATCACCGAGACGATGATCTGCTCGAGCCGCTCGCGCGCCGCCGGCCGGATGACGCCGGCCGCATCCAGGTTGGCCAGCGCCTCGTCCCGGTAGCGGCGAGCCTGGTCGCGCGTGTACGTGCGCGCCCCGCAGCGCTCGAGGATCGCCACGATCTCGGCGACGTCGGCATCACCCGGATCGGCCAACCCGTAGAGCTCGCTCAGCCGTGCTCGATCCTCGGGCGAGCCATGCTCGAACGCGTACAGCACGGGCATCGTCTTCTTCTTGTGAACCACGTCGCTCGCGGCCTTGCCGGTGGCGGTCTCCGCGCCCCAGATGCCGAGCAGGTCGTCGTTCAGCTGGAACGCCAGCCCGAGCGCCCAGCCGAACCCCCGATAGCGCGCGATGATTTCCTCGTCGGCCGTGGCGAGGATCGCCCCCGCCTCGATGGATGCCGCGATGAGCGCCGCAGTCTTGCGCCCGATCATGTCGAAGTACAGCTCGACCGACATGGCATCGTCGTGCTCCGACGTCCAGATGTCGATGTACTGGCCTTCGCACAGGCGGAGGCACGTCTCGTCGTAGAGGCGCATCAGGCGCAGGACCGTTGCATCCGGGAAGCCGAGGTCGCTCAGCCGGTACAGCGCGATCCGGGACAGGGCGAACATCGCGTCGCCCGTGTTGACCGCCTGCGGAATGCCGTGGAGTGCCCACAGGGTCGGCCGGTGGCGTCGCTCGCGGTCGCCGTCCTCGATGTCGTCGTGCACGAGGCTGAAGTTGTGGCCGAGCTCGACCGCGGCCGCGCCCGGCAATGCCCGTTCGTACTCACCGGTGATCGAGGCGTACGCCAGCAGCCCGAGGAGCGGCCGAATCCGCTTTCCGGTTGGTGCATCGACGCCGTCGAGGCCGAGGTGGTAGCGGACCATCTCGTACAGGCCATGCGTGGACGGATCCCGGTCCTGCACGAGCCGCACGATCTCATCCTCGGTGTCGGCGATCAGCGCGCTGAGGTCCAGTTCGGGGGAGGCGGTGGGCGGCATCGCAGGCAGTGTAGCCGGTTTTCCGACAAACGTGGTAGGTCCAGGTAGCACGATCGGCGAACGGCAGCGGCACGCTACTGTGTGGAGTCCATGGCCCGCCCGACCCTGACCGACCTCTCGCCCGATGGACTGCGCGCGGCGATCGAAGCCGACATCATCGCCACACGGCTGTACAACCAGGACATTCCGCTGGAGGCGCACGAGGACCCTGACGCGGCATGGTCCGTGCCCGCCGAGGGCAGCGAGATGCGACCTGTCGTCGCCTGGTCGAATTTCGCACCGGACACGGTCGAGCGGCGGCTCGACGACCTCCTGGCCGTCGCCGACGCGCGTCGCTCCGCATTCCTGTGGTGGCTCGCGCCGCACCACGGACCGGCTGACCTCGGCGAGCGGCTCACGCGTCGTGGGTTCGCCGAGGTCGACGACACGGCGGCGATGGCGATGGACCTCGAAGACCTGCCGGCCGAGGACGGGCCGCCGCCCGGTGTCCGGATCGAGCTCGTCGATGACGCCGGTGACGTCGAGATCTATGTCGACCTGCTGATGCGCGAGATGCAGCACAGCCACGGCGTTGTGTCGGCGGACGCCCGTGCGATCCGCCGCGAGCACCTGCTCCACAAGCTCGGCAACGACCCCGATTCGCGACGGTTCATCGCCTGGCTCGACGGCCACCCCGTTGCCACGTCACGCCTGTCGATGGCCGGCGGGGCCGCCGGGCTCTACACCGTCATCACGCTGCCCGAGGCGCGCGGCCGCGGCCTCGGGCGGGCGATGACGCTGCGTGCCATGCAGGCGGGCCGCGAGGCCGGGATGCGCATCGGGACGCTGCAGGCGACGGACATGGGCGTCCGCATCTACGCCAGGCTCGGCTTCGAGGACTTGTTCCGTTACCGGATGATGGTGCGCCCGGCGCGGTAAGGGCACGTGTCCGCCGGTGGCCGGGCACAGCCAGCCACCGGCGTCAGGACTGTCGGTTCACTCAGTTCGTGAATTCCAGGCGATCGAGCCACTCCGCGGCCGCGGCCTGAAGTTCGCTCGTGCTCTGGTATTCCCAGCCCGCTGGCTGGAACCCCGGCAACGGCGCCGGCCAGACATAGATGGCGTAGCCGCGGCCGTCGTGGGCGACCAGGGTCTGGACGCCCGTGTACGGCGATCCGGCGCCGTCGAAGTCGTCGCAATGGTAGGTGCCGACCCGAGCGGTCTCGCCGTCGACAGGGCGGCTCTCGTGCGACCCGACGAGCGCGAAGCACGGCTGGGACGCCGTCGTGGCCACGTCGTTGCGGGCGGTCCACTCCTCGAAGGACATGCCCCCCGGGATGTCCTGGCTGGCCAGGTAGACATACAGAGTCGGAATCCCCTCGGCGTTGACGTCCTCGAAGTAGTCCACACCGTCCTCGCTGTTCGCGTCGAAGAACTCCCCGACTTCCCAGGTGCCGGGTCGTTCCTCCACCGTCCAGCCGTCCGGCAGGAACACGGAATAGCCATGGCGATCCGACGTGTAGGTGACCCCATCGGGCACCCCAATGCCGTCACCGCCCGTGAGCGTCGCGAACCCGACGACCGCGGCGACGAGCGCCGCGGCGAGGCCAGTCCCCGCGATGAGCAAGCGAGTCATGCGTTCTCTCCCCGGCGACAGCACGTACCGCCGCCGCTTGGTGTGATCGAGCTGCTCTACGGTCTCGGTGATGACCCGATCGGGGAGACGGCTGGGTCCCTGCGCGAACCAGTCCTCGAGGATGCGATCGACGTCGAGCTCGCTGGTCATGCCGTGCCTCCGCGGGCCATCGGTCGCGCGTCGGCTTCGATAGCCGCGCGCATCAGTTGTCGGGCGTAGTGGAGCCGTGACCGGACGGTGCCGGCCGGGAGTCCCAGCACGGCACCGACTTCGGCCCCGGACATGCCGAGGTAGTACGTGAGGACGAGGACCGCGCGCTGTTCCCCGGACAGGTGGCGGAACGCCCGTTCGAGCTCATCGCCTCGCTCGACGCTCAGCTGCGCGTCGTCGGCGGTGGGCTCGAGGGGAACCACCTTCAGGCCGGGTTGCCACCGCCGCGTGTGGCGGATCTC
>DASTYU010000052.1:0-14617 GCA_035764655.1 Candidatus Limnocylindrales bacterium | reverse complement strand
GACGTCGTGCTAGCATGAGTCGCAGGGCGGCCTAGCGGGGCCGACAAGAGAACAGGCGTTCGACTCGATGGATCGCTTCGACAAATTCACGGATCGCGCGCGCAAGGTCCTGACGCTTGCTCAGGATGAGGCGCAGCGGTTCAACCACAACTACATCGGCACGGAGCATCTGCTCCTGGGCCTCGTCCGCGAGGGCGAGGGTGTCGCCGCGCGCGTCCTCGAGAACATGAACGTCGAGCTTGCCAAGGTCCGGACGGCCGTGGAGTTCATCATCGGCCGTGGTGACCGCCCCGTTGTCGGCGAGGTCGGATTGACGCCACGCGCCAAGCGGGTGATCGAGCTCGCGATCGACGAGGCCCGCCGCCTCGGGCACAACTACATCGGCACCGAGCACCTGCTCCTGGGCCTCGTCCGCGAAGGGGAGGGCATCGCGGCCGGCGTCCTCGAGTCGCTGGGCGTCAACCTCGACAAGGTCCGCCACGAGGTCATCAGGGTCCTGTCGCAGAGCTCGTCCGCGGGGCCCAGTGCCCAGGAGACGAAGCGCGCCAGCAAGACCCCGACAGTCGACCAGCTCGGGATCAACCTGACCGAGGCGGCGCGTGCCGGCAAGCTCGACCCCGTCATCGGCCGCGAGAAGGAGATCGAGCGCGTCATCCAGATCCTCGGGCGCAAGACGAAGAACAACCCGGCGCTCATCGGCGAGCCGGGCGTCGGCAAGACCGCCATCGCCGAGGGCCTGGCCCACAGGATCGTCGCGGGCGATGTGCCCGACATCCTGCTCAACAAGCGGGTGCTGACGCTCGACATCGGGTCGCTCGTCGCCGGCACCAAGTACCGCGGCGAGTTCGAGGAGCGCCTCAAGAAGATCATCGAGGAGCTGCGCAACACGAACGACGCCGTCCTCTTCATCGACGAGCTCCACACGCTCGTCGGGGCCGGCGCGGCCGAGGGCGCGATCGACGCGGCCAACATCCTCAAGCCGCCGCTGTCGCGCGGCGAGCTCCAATGCATCGGCGCGACGACGCTCGACGAGTACCGCAAGTACATCGAGCGTGACGCGGCCCTCGAGCGGCGCTTCCAGCCGGTGATGGTGGAGGAGCCCACGCTCGAACAGACCATCGACATCCTGATGGGCATCCGCGAGCGCTACGAGCAGCACCACAAGGTGACCATCAGCGACGAGGCCGTGCGCGCCGCCGCCGACCTGTCGAGCCGGTACATCACCGACCGCCATCTGCCGGACAAGGCGATCGACCTCATCGACGAGGCCGCCTCGCGCGTCCGGCTGCGCCATGCGTCTGCGCCACCCGAGCTGCGCGAGGCCCAGAAGGACCTCGACCGCATCACCAAGGAGAAGGACGCGGCGATCAACAACCAGGAATACGAGCAGGCCGCGGCCCTGCGCGAGGCCGAGGCGGCCGCGCGCGAGTCCACCGAGGCGCTCCGCGGCGAGTGGCAGAACACCATCTCGAACGACCAGCCCACGGTCGACGAAGAGGAGATCGCCCAGGTCGTCGCGATGTGGACGGGGATCCCGGTCACGCGCATCGCCCAGGAGGAGTCGGAGCGGCTGCTCCACATGGAGGACGCCATCCACCAGCGGGTCATCGGCCAGCAGGAGGCGATCGAGATCGTCTCGAAGGCGGTCCGCCGTGCGCGCGCCGGCCTCAAGGATCCGAAGCGGCCCATCGGCTCGTTCATCTTCCTCGGCCCAACCGGCGTGGGGAAGACGGAGCTCGCCAAGGCACTCGCCGAGTTCATGTTCGGCAGCGAGGACGCGCTCATCAAGATCGACATGAGCGAGTTCATGGAGCGTCACAACGTGAGCCGGCTCGTCGGCGCACCCCCGGGCTATGTCGGGTTCGACGAGGGCGGCCAGCTGACCGAGGCGGTCCGTCGCAAGAACTACGCGGTGGTGCTCCTCGACGAGGTCGAGAAGGCGCACCCCGAGGTCTTCAACATCCTGTTGCAGATCCTCGAGGACGGTCACCTCACCGACGCCAAGGGTCGCCGGGTCGACTTCCGCAACTGCATCATCATCATGACCTCGAACCTTGGGGCCAAGTCGCTGCAGACCAACAGCGCGCTCGGCTTCCGGCCGATGGGCGATACCGCAGAGGCCCGTGCCGAGTCCTCGTACGAGCTGATGAAGGAGAAGGTCGCGGCCGAGCTGAAGAACAACTTCCGGCCCGAGTTCCTGAACCGGATCGACGCGACGGTCGTGTTCCGCTCGCTGACGGTCGAGGAGATCACCCAGATCGTCGACCTGATGCTGGCCCGGGTGCGCGACCAGCTGCGTGCGCAGCAGATGTCGCTCGAGGTCACTCAGGAAGCCAAGGACCACATCATCAAGCTGGGCTACGACGTGGCCTACGGTGCGCGACCGCTGCGCCGGGTGATCCAGAACATGGTCGAGGACGTCCTCGCCGAGCACCTGCTGCTCGGCAAGTACGAGCCGGGCACGACGATCGTGGTCGACAAGGACCCCGAAGCCGGCCTCGACATCCGCGCCTCGGAGCCCAGGACGCCGGTCGAGGCACGGTGATCCCGCGCCCCGCCCGCTCGCGGGCGTAGGGCGACGTGGCGCGGCCGCAGAGCCGGTACGTCTGCCAATCCTGCGCGGAAGCCTTCCTTCGCTGGGAGGGCCAGTGCCGATCGTGCGGCGCGTGGAACTCGCTCGTGGAGACGGTCATCCATGAGCCGACCGCGGGCGAGCGCGCTCGAGCCCGCGGGCGCGCGGCCGTTTCGGGCAGTGTCGAACCCACCCCACTGAGCCAGATCAGGGAAGCCGCCGTCCCACGTCTCCGGGTCGGGATCGACGAGCTGGATCGCGTTCTCGGCGGGGGCCTGGTGGCGGGGTCGCTCGTCCTGCTGGGAGGCGAACCGGGGATCGGCAAGTCTACCCTCCTGCTGCAGGCCGCAGCCGGGATGGCGACCGGCGCCGCTGCCGCCTCTGGCCGCGTCCTGTACGCCACGGGCGAGGAATCGGCGGGCCAGGTCCGGTTGCGTGCTGCGCGGCTCGGTCTCCTCGACGGGCCCGCGGGTGAGCGGATCGACGTCGTTGCCGAGAGCACCGTGGAGCGAATCACGGAGCTGGCGACGAGCGCACCGCCCGCGGTCGTGGTGGTCGACTCCATCCAGACCGCCACCGTGGACGAGCTCGACGGGCCGGCAGGCAGCGTCGGCCAGGTCCGCGAGGCGACGCTGCGCCTGATGGACCTCGCCAAGGGCCAAGGGGTCGCGGTCGTCCTCGTCGGCCATGTCACGAAGGACGGCTCGATCGCCGGCCCCAAGACGCTCGAGCACCTGGTCGATGCCGTGCTCAACCTCGAAGGCGAGCGCTACGCCGCCCTGCGCGTGCTGCGCGCGACCAAGAACCGCTTCGGGTCGACCGACGAGGTGGGTGTTTTCGAGATGGCCGAGACGGGCCTGCGCGAGGTCGCCGATCCATCGCGCGCGTTCCTCGTGGAGCATGAGCTGCCGGCGCCGGGCAGCGTCGTTGCGCCGACGCTCGAAGGCAGCCGGCCGCTGCTCGTGGAGGTCCAGGCGCTGGTTGCGCCGTCCGGCTACGGGACGCCCGCCCGGCGCGGGAGCGGCATCGATCCGAACCGTCTCGCGCTGCTCGTCGCGGTGCTCGGCCGGAGGGCCGGCGTCGGCCTCGGCAGCCACGACGTCTACGCCAACCTGGCCGGAGGCCTGGCGGTCGACGAGCCGGGCCTTGATCTGCCCCTCGCGCTCGCCCTCGCGTCGTCCTTCCGCGACGCGCCGGTCGAAGCCGGGACGGTCGCGATCGGCGAGGTGGGCCTGCTCGGCGAGCTGCGCGGGGTCGGTGGCCTCGAGCGGCGCCTGCGCGAGTCCGCGCGTCTCGGTTTCCGTCGTGCGGTCGTGCCACGGACCGGCCGCTCGGGCGACGCCGCCCGCGTCGACGGGCTCGAAATCGTGGCGGTGGGGACGCTGCGGGAAGCCATCGAGGCCGCCCTCGGCAGCGGGGCCCGTGCACGTGGCGGCGCGCCCGCCGCCGATGCTAGGCTGACCCCCCGGGCAGAGCCGATCGTCGGCACGGGGAGCCGGGCAAGCGTCCGAGGGAGCGATTGATCCGATACATCCGCCTGCTCGGTGCCGCGCTGGGCGGCCTCGTCGGGCTCGGGATCGCGTCCGCCAACGACGGCATCTTCGCCGGGTCGGACTATGCCGGTGCGCTCCTCGCCGTGTGGGTCGTGGCCTGGATCGTGGTGGGCTTCGGTGTCCTTCCGTACCTCACGGTCGTGCCCGCGACGTGGCTGATCCAGCGCGTCGAGGAACTCTCCACCGCGGAGTTCGTCACGGCGGTCATCGGCTTCCTGCTCGGCCTGTTGATGGGCTTGCTCCTGGGCTTCCCGCTGAGCAACTTCCCCGAACCGTGGGGCCAGATCCTGCCGCTGGCGGTCTCCCTGTCACTGGGGCTGGGCATGGTCGGCCTGACCGTGGCCAAGCGAAAGGACCTCGTCATCGCCGCCGAGGCGCTCGGGATCTTCCGCCGGCCGGAGCCCGATCGTGAGGCGCGCTCGCGCAGCGGCGACCCGCACATCGTGGTCGACACGAGCGCCATCATCGACGGCCGGATCGCCGAGATCGTGGAGTCCGGCTTCATCTACGGCACGCTCGTCGTGCCGCGCTTCGTCCTCGACGAGCTGCAGCACATCGCCGACAGCTCGGACACGCTCCGCAGGAACCGCGGCCGGCGCGGCCTCGAGATCCTTGCCCGCATGCAGAAGGACCCGACGACCCCGGTGGAGATCGTCGAAGCGGACATCCCGACCGAGAACGAGGTGGACGCCAAGCTGGTCGCGCTGGCCCGCAGCCGCAGCCGGGTCATCCTCACGAACGACTTCAACCTCAACCGGGTCGCCGAACTCCAGGGCGTCCGGGTGATGAACATCAACTCGCTGGCCAACGCGGTGAAACCGGCCGTGCTGCCCGGTGAGGAACTGCGCGTGCGCGTCATCCAGGAGGGCAAGGAAGCCGGCCAGGGCGTCGGCTTCCTCGACGACGGCACCATGATCGTGATCGAAGGCGGCGCCCGGCACATCGACAAGGACCTCGACGTGTCGGTCACGCGCGTCCTGCAGACCGTCGCCGGGCGGATGATCTTCGGCCAGCCGCGGCTCGACTGACGTGACCCTCGACCGCGCGGCTGCGGTCGCCGATGCGATCGTCGTCGCCGCAGGAAGCTCCGCCCGAATGAGCGGCGTGGACAAGCTGGCCGCGTCGGTCGGTGGCCGCCCGCTCCTGGCCTGGACGCTGGACGCCGTCTCCGCCGCTCCGGCGGTCGACCGGGTCGTGGTCGTGACCGCACCCGACCGGGTCCACGCGCTGCGCGACGCCACTTGGCTGCCGTCGTCGGTGGCGTCGGTCGTCGCCGGTGGGGATCGGCGTCAGGCTTCGGTCGCCGCGGGGCTGGCGGAGCTCGATCGCCTCGATGCCGGGGGCGGGAGCGGGCAGGCGGACCACCGGGTGGTGCTCGTCCACGACGGCGCCCGGCCTCTCGTGACGCCGGCGCTCGTCGAAGCCGTTGCCGAGGCGGCCGCTGCGCATGGCGCCGCGATCCCGGTCGTGCCGATCGCGGAGACCGTGAAGCGCATCGAGGAGGGCCGCGTGGCGGCAACGATCGATCGGACGTCGCTCGCCACGGCGCAGACCCCGCAGGGCGTCCGCCGCTCCATCCTGCGAGCCGCCTTCGAGCGGTTCGGGCGTGACGCAGCCACGTTCACGGACGAAGCCGCGCTGCTCGAGGCCTGTAGCATTCCGGTCCATGTCATCGACGGCGACCCGGGCAACGTCAAGGTGACGCTGCCCGCCGACCTCGCGCGCGCAGAAGCCGCCCTCCTGGCCCGGGGCGCCATGACCGGCACGGGGATCGGCCACGACAGCCATCCCTTCGGGCCGGGAGCCCCCCTCGTCCTCGGTGGCGTGCGCATCGATGGTGCGCCACGTCTCCACGGCCATTCCGACGGGGACGTCGCGCTCCACGCCGTGTGCGACGCGTTGCTCGGCGCCGCCGGCCTCGGGGATCTCGGGCGCCTCTTTCCGGCCGGACCGGCCACGCCCGAAGGCGTTGCCAGCGGCGACCTGCTGGAGGAAGTCCTGGGCCGCGTCGCCGGCGCCGGTTGGCGTCCGGCGTCGGTCGACCTCACGATCGTCGCCGCGCGCCCGAAGCTCGCGTCCCGGCTCGAGGCGATCCGCGAGGCGCTGGCCGCGGCGCTGGGCATCGAGCCCGCGCGCGTCAACGTCAAGGCCTCGACCGGCAACCTGGACGGGATGGAGGGCGCCGGCCGGGGGATGTCGGCGATCGCGATCGCCGTCCTGGAGGCGGCTCGATGAGCATCCGCCTGCACGACACGCTGAGCGGCGAGACCCGCCCGTTCGCGACACTGGACGGTGAGCGCGCGCGGATCTACTCGTGCGGCCCGACGGTCTACGGGCCGGCGCACGTCGGCAACTTCCGCTCGTTCCTCTTCGCCGACCTGCTGGTTCGCCACCTGCGCTGGCGCGGCGTCCCCGTGACGTGGGTGATGAACGTCACCGACATCGACGACAAGATCATCAAGGGCGCCGTCGCGGCCGGCGTCCCGATCGAGGAGCTGACCTCCCGATACCTGGCGGCATTCCTGGAGGACGCCGACGCGCTGCGCATGACGCGGCCCGACGTGCTGCCACGGGCGACCGAACACATCCCCGAGATCGTCGAGCTCATCGCGACACTGCTCGAGCGCGGCAACGCCTATCGGACCGATGACGGCTCGATCTTCTTCCGCATTGCGTCATGGCCGGCCTACGGGCGGCTCGCACGGCTCGATCCCGAGCAGCTCCGGGTCGGCGAGCGGGTCGAGGCGGACGAATACGCGAAGGACGACGTGCGCGACTTCGCGCTGTGGAAGGCGCCGAAGCCCGGCGAGCCATCGTGGGACACTGCGATCGGGCCCGGCCGCCCCGGCTGGCACATCGAATGCTCGGCCATGAGCATGCGCCACCTCGGCCCGTCGTTCGACATCCACACCGGCGGCGTGGACCTCATCTTCCCGCACCACGAGGACGAGATCGCCCAGAGCGAGGCGGCCACGGGGCAGCCGTTCGTCCACACCTGGCTGCACTGCGCGCACCTCCAGACCGGCGGCTCGAAGATGGCCAAGTCGAAGGGGAACATCGCGCGCGTGCGCGAGCTGCTTGATGCCGGCTACGCGGCGCGAGCGCTGCGCTACTCGCTGATCTCGGTGCACTACCGCGCCGCGCTCAACCACACCGAGGAGTCGCTGGGAGCTGCCGCGGCGGCCGTTGAACGCCTCGACGCCCTCGTTGCGGCGTTGACGGCGTACCGCGAAGACCGTGCCGATGATCCGGACGTGCCGATCCTGCTCAGCGAGGGGCGCGAGGCGTTCGGTGCCGCGCTCGATGACGACCTGGGGATCTCTCCGGCCCTGGCCGTGCTGTTCGACCTGGCCCGCGAGCTGAACCGGCGTATCGACGACCGCCTGCTGTCGACTGCCGACGCGCAGCACGCCCTCGAGCTCCTTCGCGACCTCGACCGGGTCCTGGGCGTCCTGCCCGATGCCGACGATGCGCTGGACGCGGAGACCACGGCGCTGCTCGATGCGCGCGTCGCGGCGCGTGCCGCACGAGACTGGGCGGAGTCGGATCGGCTCCGTGACGAGCTCGCGGCGCGGGGCGTGACCGTCGAGGACACGCGCGACGGACAGCGCTGGCGGAGGCTGTCAGAATCGGTCCATGGCTGACCGCCCACGGCGCGACCGGGACGACAACCGGCCGCCGGACGGCTCCAGGGGGCGACGCGGCCCCGGTCCCGGACAGGGTGGCCGCGGCCGGCCGCCGGACCGCCAGAACCGCCCTCCATCGCACGGTGGGCCGCGGCGTGACGGCGGCGGCAGGCCGCCGCAGGGTGGTCGACAAGGCTTCGGCTGGCGATCGGATGGCGGAGCGGATCGCCCTCGCCACGATCGGGACCATGCCGGCTGGGATCGGCCGCGTGATCGCCCGCCGGATCGCCCCTACGATCGTGATCGCCCGCCCCGGCCCG
Organism: Candidatus Limnocylindrales bacterium; assembly: GCA_035764655.1. Taxonomy (GTDB): domain Bacteria; phylum Chloroflexota; class Limnocylindria; order Limnocylindrales; family CSP1-4; genus DASTYU01. The sequence goes on along the minus strand of DASTYU010000052.1, from coordinate 6,546 downwards.
ACGATCGCGACCGCCCGCCGCGCCCCCGCCCGGAGTACCGCGACCGTCCGCGCGAGCCGGGCGTCCCGCCCGGGCCTCGCCGCCCGTACGCCGATCGCCGTCCGTGGGAGCGCGACCGCCAGCCATACCCCTCGCGGCCGCCCCGGCCACGGTTCGAGCCCGCGGCACCACCGATCGAGCCGCTCCAGGAGAGCCAGGAGCTCATTGCGGGTCGACGACCGGTCGAAGAGGCGTTCGTCGCCGGTCGCGACGCCCAGCGCCTGCTGGTCACGCCACAACGCCGCCACGCCCTGGAGCAGGTCGTCCTGCACGCAACGCGCCTGCGCATCCCGATCGAGGAGGTCGAGGGCGGTTCGCTGACCGCCCTGGCCGGCTTCGACGGCCACCAGGGCGTCGCCCTCGTCGTCGGCCAGCGGCGGTTCGCGTCGGTCGACGAGATCCTTGCGCGCGCCATCGAGCGCAACGAGCCGCCGTTCATCCTCGTCCTCGACTCGCTGGAGGACCCGCAGAACGTCGGCACCCTGCTGCGCAGCGCGGAGGCCGCCGGCGTCCATGGGGTGATCTTCCCGACCCGTCGCCAGGCGCCGCTAACGCCGTCCGCGGTCAAGGCCTCGGCCGGTGCCGTCGAGCACCTCCTCCTCGCTCCGGTCGAGGACCTGCCTGGTGCCCTGGCCGACCTCCATGCCCGCGGGCTGCGCATCGCCGGGGCGGACGAGGGGGCGCCGCTCACCGCACGCCAGGCCGACCTCCGCGGGCCGCTCGCGATCGTCATCGGCAGCGAGGGCCACGGTCTTGGCCCGGCCGTACGGCGGCGTGCAGATACGTTCATGCGGATCCCGATGCGGGGCGCGATCGGATCGCTCAACGCGGCTGTCGCCGGCTCGATCCTCCTCTTCGAAGCGGTTGCGCAGCGCGATCCCGGAGGCGACGGTGCGCCGCCCCGCAGCGCCCCGGAGCCGGTCCGCCCGGAGCTCGCGCTGGGCGCCCCGGAAGCCGTCGACCCCGTGCCGGACCCAACGCCGGAGCGACCCGCCGCAGACATCGAATCATCGGCCGACCCGTCGTCCGAGGAAGACGAGCTGCTGCCCGGTGGCCCGCCAGCGGAGGCGGCGCCATAGCCCAGCCGCTCGCGGGCCCCACGCTTGACCCTTTCGGGCGACCGACCGTATCATTCCCCGGCGCACGAGGGGTCGACTGCGGTATGACCCTGCGCGTCGCGCCGACGTAGCTCAATTGGTAGAGCAGCGGTTTTGTAAACCGCCGGTTCCGGGTTCGAGTCCCGTCGTCGGCTCCAACGCTACATATCCGGTATCGGGTTCACCACGGGGCCGCAGTCTCGGCCCGGTACCGCCGCCACAGTGGGTAGGTTGAGCAGGTGGTGAGCTCCGCTGACTGTAGATCAGCCGTCTTCGACTGTGGGGGTTCGATTCCCTCCCTGCCCACCACATCAAACGGGTGATCCCGCGATCGGTTTCCGGGCCCACATAGCTCAGCCGGCAGAGCACTTCCTTGGTAAGGAAGAGGTCATCGGTTCAAGTCCGATTGTGGGCTCCACCATCCAGGCGGCTCCTCTGCCCCCTGCAAGTCCGGTCAATGCGGCACTGCCGCGCCTGAAGGAGTGAGAACGGTCTCGTGGCCAAGAAGAAGTTCGAGCGCAACAAGCCGCACGTGAATATCGGCACGATCGGCCACATCGACCATGGCAAGACGAGCCTGACCGCGGCGATCACCAAGTACCTCGCGCTGAAGGGTGAGGCGGAATACCGCGCGTTCGATTCGATCGACAACGCCCCCGAGGAGCGCGAGCGTGGGATCACGATCGCGATTGCGCACGTCGAGTACGAGACCGATGCCCGCCACTATGCGCACGTCGACTGCCCGGGCCATGCCGACTACATCAAGAACATGATCACCGGCGCCGCCCAGATGGACGGCGCGATCCTGGTCGTGGCAGCCACCGACGGCCCGATGCCCCAGACCCGGGAGCACATCCTCCTGGCCCGCCAGGTGGAGGTGCCGTACATCGTCGTGTTCCTCAACAAGGTCGACATGGTCGACGACGAGGAACTGCTCGATCTGGTCGAGCTCGAGGTGCGCGAGCTGCTCAGCAAGTACGAGTTTCCGGGTGACGACATCCCCGTCATCCGCGGTTCGGCGCTGAAGGCGCTCGAGGCGGGCGACGACCCGAGCGATCCGGCCTACGCCCCGATCCAGGAGCTGATGGACGCGGTCGACTCGTACATCCCGACCCCCGAGCGCGACATCGACAAGCCGTTCCTGATGCCCGTCGAGGACGTGTTCGGCATCAAGGGCCGCGGCACGGTCGCGACCGGCCGGATCGAGCGCGGCATCGTCCGTGTCGGCGACGAGGTCGAGATGATCGGCGTCAAGGCCACGCGCAATGTCGTGGTGACCGGCGTCGAGATGTTCAAGAAGCTGCTCGACGAGGGTGTCGCCGGCGACAACGTCGGAACCCTCCTGCGCGGCATCGAGCGCGACGAGATCGAGCGCGGCCAGGTCCTGGCCAAGAAGGGCTCGATCAAGCCGCACACCCAGTTCAAGGCGCAGGTCTACGTCCTGACCAAGGAGGAGGGTGGCCGCCACACGCCGTTCTACAACGGCTACCGGCCGCAGTTCTACCTGCGGACCACGGACGTGACCGGTGCCATCGGGCTGCCTGACGGCGCCGAGATGATCATGCCCGGCGACCACGTCGAGATGTCCGTCGAGCTCATCACCCCGATCGCCCTCGAGGTCGGCCAGCGCTTCGCCATCCGCGAAGGCGGGCGGACCGTCGGTGCGGGATCGATCACCAGCATCCAGGAATAGTCCATGGCCAGAGTCGAGGCGCGTCCGACGATCCAGCTCGCCTGCACCGAGTGCAAGCAGCGGACCTACACGACGCGCAAGAACAAGAAGAACGATCCGAACCGGATCGAGCTGATGAAGTACTGTCCACGGGAGCGCCGGCACACCCTTCACCGCGAGGCGAAGTAGGCCGGGCGTCCGCAGGGGTGTAGCTCAATTGGCAGAGCACCGGTCTCCAAAACCGGCGGTTGTAGGTTCGAGTCCTATCGCCCCTGCCACAAACTTCCCGGGAAGAGAGTAGTAATCAAGAGTGACTCGCATCCGCAGATACCTCGATGAGGTCTGGTCCGAGCTGAAGAAGGTCTCGTGGCCGACGCGCGACCAGGTGCGCAACCTGACCGTGCTCGTCTTCGCGATCAGCTTCGTCGTGGGCGTGTACATCACCGTCCTCGACACGGTCTTCCGTGGCTTCATCAGCGCGATCCAGGGGATCTGAGTGATGACCGAGACCACGGGTACCGAGACGCGCGCCCCCGAGAAGCGCTGGTACGTCATCCACACCTACTCGGGCTACGAGAACAAGGTCAAGGCGAACCTCGAACACCGCATCGAGTCGATGGGGATGGACGCCAAGATCTTCCAGGTCCTCGTACCCATGGAGGACGAGATCGAGATCCGCCAAGGGCAGCGGCACACGGTCCAGAAGAAGGTGTATCCGGGCTACGTGCTCGTCGAGATGATCCTCGACCCGGAGAGCTGGTTCGTCGTCCGCAACACGCCGGGCGTGACGAGCTTCGTCGGCGGCGCCAACATCCCGGGCGTTCGCAGCGAACCGATCCCGCTCGACGAGAACGAGGTCAAGCAGATCCTGCGGCACATGGGCGTCGAGACCCCGAAGTACCGCGTGGCCTTCACCAAGGGCCAGAGCGTGCGCGTGACCGACGGCCCGTTCGCCGAGTTCATCGGCACGGTCGAAGAGGTCAACCCGGAGCGCAACAAGGTCAAGGTGCTCGTGAGCATCTTCGGCCGCGAAACGCCGGTTGAGCTTGACTTCCTGCAAGTGGAAAAGCTCTGAGCCTGGCGCTCGCCAGAAAGGAACATCTCTCCCCGTGGCCAAGAAGATCCGAACCGTCCTGACCCTCCAACTGCCGGCCGGCGCCGCGACCCCCGCGCCGCCCGTCGGTACCGCACTTGGTCCGCACGGCATCAACATCGTCGAGTTCACCAAGAGCTACAACGAGAAGACCCAGGACAAGCGCGGCCAGGTCATCCCGGCCCAGATCACGATCTACGAGGATCGCTCGTTCACGTTCATCCTCAAGACGCCGCCCGCAGCGGACCTCCTGCGAAAGGCGGCCGGCATCGAGAAGGGCGCGCAGACCACGAAGCGCGAGATGGTCGGCCGCGTCAACCGGGACCAGATCCGCCAGATCGCCGAGACCAAGATGAGCGACCTCAACGCAAATGACGTCGAGGCCGCCATGAAGCAGGTCGAGGGCACCGCCCGCTCGATGGGCATCGAGGTCGTCTAGGTCCTCGGGCCGAACGCCCGCGGAGCTGTGTTCGGCCCTCGGAGGGCCGCGAATCAACCTGATGGGAAGACCTTCACTCCCATCGGCGCCCACCCCGCGCAGGGGAAGGTCGGGACCGCCGACCGCTTCGAAAGGAACCGCGACATGGCAACGCACGGCAAGAAGTACCTCGACGCATCGAAGCTCGTCGATCGCACGCGCGCCTACCCGCCCGATGAGGCGGCAGCGCTCGTGAAGGAGACGACGACGGTCAACTTCGACGCTTCGATCGAAGCCCACCTCCGCCTCGGCGTTGACCCGCGCCACGCCGACCAGATGGTCCGCGGCACGGTCGTCCTCCCGCACGGCACCGGCAGCACCGTCCGGGTGGCTGTCTTCGCCCAGGGCGACAAGGCGCAGGAGGCGCTCCGTGCCGGCGCGGACGAGGTCGGCGGTGAGGACCTCGCCAAGAAGATCGAGGCCGGCTGGCTCGAGTTCGACGTCGCCCTCGCGACGCCCGACAGCATGGGCATCGTCGGCCGGCTCGGGAAGATCCTCGGTCGTCGTGGCCTCATGCCGAACCCGAAGGCGGGCACGATCACGTTCGATCTCGAGCGCGCGATCAAGGAAGTCAAGTCGGGCCGCGTCGAGTTCAAGGTCGACAAGGCCGGGATCGTCCACGTTCCGGTCGGCAAGAGCAGCTTCGAGGCCCAGGCGATCATGGAGAACCTGGCGACGCTGGTCGACGCGATCAACCGGGCCAAGCCGTCGGGCGCCAAGGGCCAGTACCTCAAGACGCTGACCATCGCCAGCACGATGGGCCCGGGCATCCGGGTCGACGTGCCCGGCACCCTCGCCGCGGCCGCCGCAGCGGGCTGAGCACGAGCCGGGTATCATTCCCGGCCGATCAGGACACATGGCGGCCGAGAGGCGCGCCACTATTCCAATAGGTCCGCCGGCAGACGCGTCGAGATCCGAGGCAACGAAGGAAATCGGCGTGGCTGGCGGCGAAGCAAAGACGGATCCGCCGCAGACAGCCTGCGTCCAGTGCCGTGACGGTAGTCGCGGACAGGACTTGATCCGCCGGACCGGATCGTCGACCGCGAGGTCGACGGGGACGACGGCGAGCACGCCGAGGCAGGACGAAGTGCCACGCCACCCTCCCGGGTGGGACGAGCGCTCCTGCAAGCCGGGGTCGGGCTTCTCAAGAAGCCGCCATGGGACCGTCGCAGGGGCAGCCGGCCGTAGACAGCGGCCATCGCTCCCACCGCCGCACTCCGGTTGAGTGCTGTATCGAGGAGGGTTTCATGCCCACCGAGGCCAAGCGCGAGGCGGTCGCCGAGCTGCGTGACGAGCTATCGCGCAGTCGGACGCTGATCGTCTCCGAGTACCGCGGCCTCACGGTCCCGGAGATCGCCGAGATTCGGCGGGCGCTCGCCAAGCAGGACGTCCGCTATCGCGTCGTCAAGAACCGGCTCATGAAGATCGCCGCCCAGGATGGGGTGGGGGACGCCCTCAACCCGCTCCTGACCGGACCCAGTGCCATCGCCTTCGGCACAGACGAGGCGGCCACTGCCAAGGCAGTCCTCGACGCGACGCGGCCGTTCAGCCGAATCGTGCGGATCACTGGCGGCGTGCTCGGCGATCGCGCCATCGACGCCGACGCCGTGACCCGCCTTGCCGCGCTCCCGGCTCGCGAGGTGCTCCTCGCAAAGCTGGCCGGAGGCATGCAGGCACCGGTCGCCCAGCTCGCCGGCCTGTTCAGCGCCCCCCTGCGCAACCTGGGCTACGCCCTGCAGCAGGTCGCCGAGCAGAAGGCGGCCGAGTCGACGGCGAAGGCCGGCGAGGCCTGACCGCGCCCGAAGCCCCAATCACGTGACAACCTGAGGAGACGACAACCCATGGCAACCATCACGCAGAACGACCTGCTCGAGGCAATCGACAAGATGACGGTCCTCGAGCTCTCCGAGTTCATCAAGGCCTTCGAGGAGCGCTACGGCGTCACGGCCGCCGCCCCGGTTGCGGTCGCTGCCGGTGGTGCCGCCCCGGCGGCAGGTGGCGACGGCGCTGCGCCAGCCGCTGCGGCCGAGGAGCAGAGCGAGTTCTCGGCGGTCCTCGCCGAGGTCGGCCCCAACAAGATTCCCGTCATCAAGGTCGTCCGCGAGCTCACCGGCCTTGGCCTCAAGGAGGCGAAGGACCTTGTCGACGCGGCCCCGAAGCCGGTCAA
>DASTYU010000051.1:0-8417 GCA_035764655.1 Candidatus Limnocylindrales bacterium | reverse complement strand
ATCACGGTCCAGCCGGCGTACTCGCGGGCGAAGTACGGGTCGTCGCTGGCGACCGAGAGTGCCACCCGCTCGACGAGCAGCTCCGCGTCACGGAGGAGCTTGCGAAGGCCGACCTCGTCGTACCGCTCGCGCATGTCGGGTCGCGCGTCCAGGGCGGCCTCCAGCGCCCGTTGGGCGACGCGGCTCCGGGCCGTCCGAAGGCGGTCGGCGGCATCGGGGAAGCCGGCGCTCAGGCTGCGCGGCGGTTGGCCGAGGCTCGGGTGGCTCACGATCGGGAGTGTAGCCGGGATCGCCGCGCGGGAGCAGCGCGTACGATGCGCCGGATGACGACCACCGACGGTCCGGATCCCGGGTCGCCAAGCCCCGGCGAGCGGCGGCTCGAGCGGCCGCCCTCCGAACGCTACCGCAAGGATGAGCCCGCGCCCGCGGACGCGGAGGACAGCGGTGGTTCGCCTGGACGGGCCGTTGCCTTCGGTGGACTGACCGGGATCGCAGTTGCGGCGGCGATCGCGGTGCTCGGCGGCGTGGTTCTGCTGACCGCCGGGCTGATCGCCGTGGCCGTGCTCGGCGGATGGGCGATCGCGATTGCCGTCCGGGCCGGCAGCGGAGGCACTCTGCCCGCGCAACGTCGGGCCGTGCTGGCCGCGGTCCTCGCCGGACTGGCGGTCCTGGGCGGGCAGCTCGGACTGTGGCTGTTCGCCCGCTACGAGGGTGGCGTGCTCGCGCCCGTGGACTATCTCGCCGAGACGTTCGGCCTGCTCGTCCCGCTCGAGCTGGCCACTGCGGTCGTGGCCGCGTGGTGGGCGTCGCGATGACTGCCCCGCCCATCACCTTTCGTCGGCCAACCGAGGCCGATCACGCCCCGATCGTCGAGCTCGTCGACGAGTGGTGGGGCGGCCGGCACATGCGCGCGCTCCTGCCGCGCCTGTGGTTCCGGCACTTCAGCGGCACCTCGTGGATCGCCGAGGACGAACGCGGGCGGCTCCTCGGGTTCCTCATCGGCTTCATCAGTCCGAACCACCCGGACACGGCCTACGCGCACATGATCGCGACCAACCCGAACCACCGGCGGCTCGGCATCGGGCGCGCGCTGTACGAGCAGTTCTTCGCGGACGCGCTGGCCGCAGGCGCGCGCCACGTCCAGGCGATCACGTGGCCGGGCAACCGTGGCTCCGTCGACTTTCACAAGCGCCTTGGGTTCCGGCCCGAGGACGGGCCGGGCACGACGCCGATCTACGGCGTGCCCGCCTACCCGGACTTCGACGGCGACGGCCAGGACCGTGCCGTCCTGATCCGGGCGCTCGGCGGCCGCGCGGGCTAGGCACCCGGGAACCGCCCCGAACCGGGCGGTGTACGAGGTCCATCAACGCCCGACAGGAGGTCGCCATGTCCACCCGAATCCTGCGCGCGGCCGCGGCCGCGGCCCTCGTGCTCATCGTGGGGGCCACGGCCGTCGCCGCGGGCGGCTGGGCGACGGTCGTCGCCGATGATGCGCAACCGCCCGAGCCACGCGCGGGCGAGGACGTCGAGTACGGCTTCACGGTGCTCCAGCACGGCGTCACGCCGGCGGACTTCGAGGATCCGACGCTCCGTCTGACCAACACGCTGACCGGCGACAGCTTCGACGTACACGCCGAGGCCAGTGGGACGCCCGGCCACTTCGTCGCCCGATTCAGCTTCCCGAGCGGCGGCAGCTGGAGCTATGGCGTCCAGCTGCGCGATCTGCTGGTCGAAACGCAGCCCATCACGGGAATGGTGCTCGAGGCGGACGGCTCCGCTCCGGTCATGGAGATCACCGCGGCATATGCCGCGCTCGAGCGGGCGAAGACTGAGGTCGCGGAATCGCTTCGGGCGGAGCTGCTCCCACGGATCGATCGGCTCGAGAACCAGGTGGGGACGCTGACCGCGGCGCGCAACGAACTCGCCGGCCAGCTCGCAGCGGCGACCGGTTCTACCGAAGCGACGACGACCCCGAACGACATCCCGCCGCTCGGCGTCGCAATCCTGGCGGTGCTCGGCGGCGCACTCGCGGGCTTCGCGATGGCGTGGCTCGGGCAGCGGCGCGACCCGACCGTGATCCAGGCAGAGACGGCGCCGTCCGGGCGGCCGGTGACGACCTAGACCCGGACCCGGCTCCCTAACTCCTCGCGGATCGTCCCGGGCGTCAGCTGCTCGTGGAGGAGACGGGCGAATCGCCCGGGACGGTCCGCTTCGGGAACCGCATCGAGCCACTCGCGCAGGAGGGCCGTGCCCTGGCTGTACGCGAAGATGTACGTCCTCCACAGCGGATGCTCGAGGAACTCGAGCCGCTTCTCGGCGACGTTCCGCGGATAGCGGCCGGCGCGCTCGAGGTACGCCACGGCCTCGTCGCGAGCCACGCCGTCGCCGTGCAGCAGCAGCGCTGCGTTGACCCGTGATGTCCGGAGCGTTTCCCGTGGTCCCAGCAGGGCCACAGCCCGCTCGGCAGTGGCCCGCCGGCCGACGCGATCCGCGCCTGCGGGGATTCCTGCACGCTCGAAGACCTCGGTGAGCAGATCGATTCGTTCGCGGGGCGGCGACACGAAGTCGAAGCCGACGTCGGCGAGGCCCTCGCTGATGAGGCATTCGGGCGTGTTGATCGTGAGCGCGCTGCACTCCAGTCGGCCGCGCTCGACGAGGTCGGCTTCCTTCCAGGCGTGTTCGAGATGGTGCCCCGGGTAGGCTTCGTGGGCCACGGTCTGGGCCATCCCGGGGAGGTGCGTCGGAAGGTCGGTATTGACGTCGACCCGCGATTGGAGCCCACCGTCATACCAGTTGTAGGCCGACCACGGCTGGTTGCGCACGTACGTGACGCGCAGCCGCTCGCCGGACGGCAGTCCGAACAGCTCCGCCGCCCGAACCCGGAAGCTTTCGAGCAGCCAGTCCATGACGAGAGGACGTCGCTCGGGGGGAATCTCCAAGCTCGCATCCCAGGTCGCAATCCGGGCGCTCAGGTCGCCCTCGCCGGGGAGCAGCTCGTCGACGCTGCGTGCCGCGTCGTCCAGCACGGCCTCGGGTACCCGCCGGGGAACCACGTCGAAGGCGCGACCCACCTGCTCCTCGTATGACATCGGCTCGCGGGCGAGCACGGCTGCCTGGGTCTCGAGGGCCACCAACTGGGCCGTCAGCCACGTCCGGCGTTCGGGCTCAGGGACCTCGCGCATGACCCGCTCGCCGAGCGACGCCGCGTCGTCGCGCAGCGTGGCTGGCGCGCGCAGCGCTTCCATGTCGACCGTCGCCTTGATCGACGCCGGGCCGAAGTAGGCGTCGATCAGGCCCGGGAGGTGCTGGTCGAGTCGCAGCGCCAGGAGCAGGTAGTCGGCGGCGATCGGGTCGGGGGCCGGAACCGTCCGCGTCCCGCCCACGGCGGGGACACGCGGCTCGGCAGTCATCGCTGCATCCGCTCGGGCCTCGGTGCTCGGGGTGCTCCGTGGTCGCGGTGTTCGTCCGCCTGCCGACGGGCCTCGGCGAGTCGGTCGGCAAGGGTCGGATCGGCGGGCAGGTCCGGATGGGCGGGCGCTGCACCGGCGGTTCGCGGCTGATCGCCCAGCCCGACGCCCCCGGTCTCGCCGAGGAACGGCATGCCCTGGCGCTCGACCGCGTCGAGGCTCATCCGCAGGGCAGCCGTCTTCTGCTCGGCAACCTCGCGCACGTAGGCCGCCTCCTCTTCGCGGGTCATCGGGCGGCCCCGCACGGTGCCTTTCGGCTTGCCGACGAGCAGCCACGCGAGGTGATAGCGATCCATGCTTCCCCACGCGGTCGAGAGGAGGTCGTCGGACAGCTGCAGCCACACCTGCAGCGCACCGAGCGACGGCTCGGCGGCCAGTCGATCACCCTCGTCGATCAGCTGGCGGGTCCGGGTAACGAGCTCGTCGCGGGTCACGCCGGGACGGCTCCGCGGATGAACGCCTCGCGATCCTCGCGGGCGCGGCGGGTCCACGGTCCGGGCCGGCCGGTCCCGATAGCCTTCCCGTCGAAGCGGGTCACCGGCAGGATCCCTGCAACGCTGGACGACAGGAAGGCTTCGTCCGCGGCCGCGAGGTCATGCGGCGTGAGCCACCCCTCGGTGGGGCGAAGTCCGACACGCTGGGCCCAGCCCAGCAACCAGGAACGGGTGGTCCCCGGCAGGATCGCGCAGTCCAGCGCCGGAGTGGCCAGCTCGACGACCTCATCTGCCACTCGGCGGACGATGAAGACGTTCGCGCTCGTCGACTCGGAGATGAGCCCGTCGATGGTCATGAACAGAGCGTCGTCGCCTCCAGACCGTCGGGCCTCCAGGCGCGCGTAGACGTAATCGGCCCGGGAGGTTGTCTTGAGCATCGCCAGCGGGTTGTCCGGGTCACGGCGTACCGACGACGAGACGAGGTGGAGCCCATGTTCGACGTGACCCGCGGGTGGCGGCATGACAGGCCACACCTGGATCGCGACGGTCGGCGCCACATCCTCGCCGGTAGGCAGCAGTCCACGGCCGTGGAAAGCGCCGCGCGACACCGTGATCCTGATCGAGGCGTCGCCATCCGGCCCGTCGAGCGCCTCGGCGGCGAGCAGGTCGGCGATCCCGCGTTCGAGCGCCTCGCCGATGTCGTCCGCCAGCGCGATGCCGAGCCCGTTGGCCGAACCGCGCAGCCGCGCGACGTGCTCCTCCAGCTCGGTCACGCGTCCGGCTCGGGCGCGCAGCGTTTCGAACACGCCATCGCCGAGCTGGAAGCCGCGATCGAAGACCGAGAGGTGGGTCGCGTCGGCCGGCAGGACGTGGCCGTCGACCCAGACGTGGCCGGGTTGCATGGTGCCGATGATAGGGTCGGACTCAGGACGCGACTTCGATGCCGCCGATGGCCCCGAGCGGACCGCGTGCCTTGGCCACGGTTTCGTCCCATTCGGCCGCGGGCTCGCTCTGGTACGTGATCCCTCCGCCAACGTGGAGCGTGAGCCGCCGCCCGTCGGCCACGAAGGTCCGGATGAGGATCGACGTCTGCATCGATCCGTCGGGGCCGAGCCAGCCAAGCGCCCCGGTATAGGGGCCACGCCGGACCGGCTCCATTCCCTCGAGGATCTCCATCGCGCGGATCTTGGGGGCACCCGTGATCGAGCCGCCCGGGAACGACGCCGCAAGCAGGTCGAAGGCGTCCTTGCCGTCCTGCAGCCGGCCGCTGACGGTCGATACGAGGTGCTGGACCGCGACCGTCCGTTCCAGGCGGCACAGGCGTGGGACGCGGACACTCCCCGGTCGGCAGACACGCCCCAGGTCGTTGCGCAGGACGTCGACGATCATCACGTTCTCGGCGCGGTCCTTGGCGCTGTTCAGCAGCTCGCAGGCCAGCGCGCGGTCCTCCGCCCTGTCGCGACCGCGCGGCCGCGTGCCCTTGATCGGGTCGGTCAACACGACGCCATGCGCGTCCACGGCGATGAAGGGTTCCGGCGACGCGGACAGGATCGCCCGCGGCTGCCCCGTCAGCGGGCTCGGGCCGAGATCGAGGTACGCGGCGAAGAGGGACGGGTCGCCGGTCCGCAAGCGGCGGTAACGCTCCCACGGCTGCCCGCTGAACGGCGTCTCGAGCCGGCGGGTCAGGTTTGCCTGGTAGATCTCGCCGCCGGCGATCCGCGCCCGGATCGTATCGACGCCGGCCTCATAGGTGGCGCGGTCCAGGCCGGACACGAACCGGAGCGGCTCATCGTCTGGTGGCGGAGCGGCGGCCTCCCGGTCGCGTGGTTCCGTGAGGCGCGCGTGGACCCCGTCGAGTCGACGGGCGAGCCGACGCGTGTCGCCATCGAGAGCGCGCCCGGCGAGCCACGCCGTCCGGGTCCGCCGGTCCCAGGCCACCACCCAGTCGTGCAGCGCCAGCCGGAGCGGAGGCAGCTCCTGGTCGTCGATCGCCAGCGACGGCAGGCGTTCGAACGCGTGACCGAGGTCGTACCCGAGGAAGCCGGCCAGCCCGCCGGCGAATGGCGGCGCATCCCCGGGCAGAACCGTGCGGTCCAGGCGGGCCAGGAGGCGCCGCGCGACGGCGAACGGGTCCGGACCGGCGGCCGCCGCCTCGAGGACCGCCACCGGATCCGCGGTGAGGTAGGTCCAGCGGGCATTCCGACCCGGGCGCGCGCTCTCGAGCAGGCACATCCCGGGAAGATCGCGGAAGGCCTCGGCCACGTCGATCGGGCGGGCCGCTGCGACAGACGCCGGCAGCCGGCGGGCACGGACCGGAAGCGAGTCCGCCGGCCTGGCGGACGGCAGGTGGGACTGGGTCACCGGCGGATGATACGGCTCATCAGGCGCATCGCCCTCCCGCTAGGATCAGCCGATGCGAGCGAGGGACCTGGGCATCGCCATCGGGCGCGGTACGCCAGGACCGAACAACGCGATCACCGACGTGGCGGGCGTGCGGGTCGGCCACACGACCCTCGTCGCAGGAGACGGCCCGTTGCGGGTCGGGGAAGGACCGATCCGCACGGGCGTCACGGTCATCGTCCCGGGCCCGGATCCCTCCGCGCGATACTTCGCCGGCTCGCACGTGCTGAACGGCAACGGCGAGATGACCGGCCTCGAGTGGATCCGCGAGGCAGGGCAGCAGAGCGGGCCGCTCGCGTTGACCAACACCCACAGCGTCGGCGTGGTCCGCGACGCGCTGGTCGCCGCGGCGATCGGCGTCGAGGGCATCACCGAGGACTGGTGGTTCCTGCCCGTCGTCGGCGAGGTGTTCGATGGGACGTTGAACGACATCGACGGCTTCCACATTCGCCCGGAGCACGTCCATGCGGCGCTTGCGGCCGCTTCCGGTGGGCCGGTAGCGGAGGGGAATGTCGGCGCTGGCACGGGGGCGATCTCGTTCGAGTTCAAGGGCGGCATCGGCACCTCCTCGCGCATGGTCGATGAACGCGACGGCGGGTTCACCGTCGGCTCGCTCGTGCAGACCAACTTCGGCTTTCGCGAGTGGCTGCGGATCGATGGCGTGCCCGTCGGCGAGGCGGTGAACACGGAGGTCGTCCCGAGCGCATACGGCCGGGAGGACAGCCCGGGCGACCGTTACGGTCGGGGGCGGCTGCCGCCCGCCGGTTCCGGTTCGATCATCGTCGTGCTGGGGACCGACGCGCCGTTGCTGCCGCACCAGTGCGAGCGCGTCGCGCAACGTGCCGGCCTCGGCCTCGCCCGTGTCGGCAGCATCGGCGGCCACACGAGCGGCGACCTGTTCCTGTGCTTCGCGACCGGCAACCGGGTGACCGCGCATGGCAACGCCGGACCGGCGATGCCGGTCCGGATGCTCGACGACCACTTCATCGATCCGCTGTTCATGGCCGCGGTCGAGGCGACGGAAGAAGCCGTCGTCAATGCGCTCGTCGCGGCCGAGACCATGACCGGGCGCGACGGCCACACGGCGCACGCGCTGCCTCATGACCTGCTGGTCGACGCGATGGCCCGCTACGGCAGGGGTCCACGCGCGACGGCATGACGGCCCGCGCCGAGATACGGCCGGCAACCCCGGCCGACGTTCCCGGGATCGCCGCGGTCCTCGCGGCGAATGGCGAGCCGCTCGAGCAGCCGGATGTCGCGGGCTATCCGTACCTCGAGTTCCTGTTGGGCCGGGGACGCGTCGCGGTCGCCGAGGCTGCCGGCGTCATCGTCGGGTTCGGCAGCGTGATCCGGGTCGGCGATGCCTCGATGGTGTCCGACCTGTTCGTGGATCCGGCCCATCACGGCCGGGGGATCGGTTCCGCGCTGCTCACGGCGACCCTCGCCGACGACCCGTTGCGCATGACGTTCAGCTCGGCCGATCCGCGGGCGCTTCCCGCCTACCTGCGTGCCGGGATGCGCCCGTGGTGGCCGAATCTGTACGTCCGCGCCGACCAGGCCGCGCTCACGCGCCTGCCCTCCGATCCGTCCCTCGTCGTGGAGCCGGCGACGCTCGACGACATCGCCCGGGCATCGCACGCCATGACCGCCGTCGATCGGCGGCAGGACTTCGCGTTCTACGCCACGCAGCCCGAGGCGGCCGCCTTCGTGGTCCGCGACGGGGATGCGTTGGCGGCCATCGGCTGGGCAGCGCGCGATGACGAGGGGCACGGGCGCACGCTGTCCCACGCCACGATCGCCCGCGACGCGGATCCCGCCGCGGCGGTCTGCGCGCTGTTCGTTGCCGCAGCGCGTGGCAGGTCGGTCTGGGGCTGCGTGCCCGGGCCACACCCGGCCTTGCCGGCCCTGCTCGAGGCGGGCGCCCGGATCGTGGACCGCGATACCTATTGCACGAGCGACCCGGGCTGGCTGGACCCGGAGCGGATCCTGCCGAACCCGGGTCTGCTCTAGGAGGCGGTCAGGAGGCCGCGCCGGCCGGGACCTGCGCCGCCGCGGGGTTCTCGATCGGAACCCCGACCAGGCTGCCGTACTCGGTCCAGCTGCCGTCGTAGTTGCG
>DASTYU010000050.1:0-13852 GCA_035764655.1 Candidatus Limnocylindrales bacterium | reverse complement strand
GCTCATCACACGTGGAGTTGCATCGCGTCGCGGAACGACGCGACGTGATCGCACGGTGCGCTGTCACACGGCCAAGTTCCCATGCTTGGACACTCAGGCAACCAAGCAGTCTGTCCCGAAGCTCATCACGGCCGAGCAACGGCCCAAAATCCCACCCCAAGGCGCAATTGGCCGGAATGAGGGCCCGGATCCGGCCTGTGGACCAGGGGCAGTTGGCCTACGTGCCCACGGGTGGGAATTTGGCAACAAAGGCCGGACCGGTTGCGGGAGGGTCGTCGAGCGCTTAGCGGCCCGGAGCGGCCGTCGAGCCGCGCAGGACCAGCGTGGTGGCGAGGCGGTGAACGACGGGTCGGTCGGAAGCGCGTCCGCCCGCCAGCCGATCGAGGAGCAGCTCCGCCGCGGTCCGGCCGAGCTCCTCCGTGGGCTGCGCCACGGTCGTGATGCCCGGCTGCATCAGGCCCATCCACGGCACGTCGTCGAAGGCCACGATCGACAGGTCCGTCAGGATCCGCCTTCCGCGCCGCTGGATCTCGGCGACGGCGCCCTCCGCGAGGACGTTGCTCGTGGCGAAGATCGCGGTGACGTCCGGGCGGCGGTCGAGCAGCTCGCCCGTGACTCGGGCCGCCTCGTCACGCGAGAAGCTGGAGCGTGGCACGAGATCCCGGTCGAAGGGCACGTCCGCGGCGACGAGCGCGGACCGATAGCCGGCGAGGCGTTCGGTGGCCGTCTGCCAGCCGCGCTCGCCGAGCAGCAGGCCGATCCGTTGGTGGCCCAGGCCGAGGAGGTGGCCCGTCGCCGCGAACGCGCCACGCTCGTTGTCGACCAGGACCGCGTCGCATTCACCGGGCGCCAGCTGGCGGTCCACCTCGATGACCGCGAGACCGGCATCCACGAGCCGCCGGGTGGCCCGCTTGGAGACCGGGGCGAGGATCACGCCCGCAACCCGCGATGCCTGGAAGAGGGTAGCCGCGGCGTCCTCCTCGTCGTCGAGCCCGCCGCTGTTTGCGAGGATCATGTGGTAGCCCCGCGATCGGAGCGTCTGGTCGACGGCGGCAGCGAGCTCCGCGTAGAACGGGTTACCCAGGTCCGAGATCAGGACGCCGACCGCTCGCGTCGTGCGGTGGCGCAGGCTGCGCGCGACCCCATCCGGCACGTAACCGAGCCGCAACGCGGCGTCCTGGACCCGCGCCCGAACCGGCGCCGCGACGTAGCCGCGGCCGCTGACCACCCGCGACACGGTCGAGCGCGAGACGCCCGCCTCGCGGGCGAGATCGGTGATGGTCGGCCGGCTCACGCCACGTTCTCGCCGCGCTGCGGCAGGCCGTTGGCCGCGCGCCACCGCGACCACGTTCGCCGAACGGCGGCGTAGTCCTCCTCTTCGAAATCTTCACGCGACAGGTCGATGCCCGTCGCGTAGTACAGCGCGGGCACGCCGAGCTCGGTCTTGACGGCGAGGAAGGTCCGCCAGGTCTCGAGATCCGGCGCGCACCAGTCGTCGGTATCGATGAGGTGATCGGGCAGCGCAGCGCGCGTGACAGCCGCCCGGTAGCGCATCTGCGGGACGACGTCGACCGCGGGTTCCGGGTCGTCCAGCCTCACCATGTCGTTGAGCCGGACCATGTCGATGACCGACCCGAACAACGGGTTGGGCGCGTGCCCCACCAGCAGGGCCTCCGGCTTCACGCGGCGTGCCTCCTCGGCGACGAGAGCCAGCAGCTCGTGGAGGAGGGCGATCCCCCACGTCGCCCCATGATGACGGGTCGCGACACCGCTCGGGGTGCGTGCCGTGAAGTCGATCTTGAGGCCGTCGGCGTCCAGCTCGTCCGGTGCCAGCATCGTGCGGACAGCGGCACGCACGGCGTCACGTGCTTCGGGATTCGTCGGGTCCAGCCCGAGCGGCGTACCCGCCTCCGACCTGACGCACCAGCGCTCCGGAAGACCCTCCGGATCCCACGCCTTCCACCACAGCAGCACCCGTTGATCGCGCACATGGCGCGCGGCGATCCAGCCGCGCAGATCCGGGAACTTCGATGGGTCGGGTTGGCAGGTGCCGTACGCCGTCTGCCACTTGTCGTCGACCACGACCGTGCCCGGGACGATGCCGTTGCGCTCGAGGTGGTCGAGGAAGTCGTCATAGTTCGCCTGGGTCGCATAGCGGGCGGCGCCATGCGTTCCGGCCCCGTCCCGCATCGCGAGGGCACCCTGGGCGCCCCAGCCGCAGAAGATCGGCTCGCGCCACCAGGCTGGGGGGTGACGGTGGGCGGGCCTGGTTGCGATTCCGGTTGCGACGAGCCGTGCCCGGTGGGCGGCGAGCGCCGCGTACGGGTCTTCTGCCCGGCCGATCGCCAACGGCGGCGTCCGCCACGCTCCGTCGACCTGCTGCTTCCCTTCGAGGTCGAACCCGAGGCTGAACCCGCGGTCGATCGCGTGCCACTCGAATGCCGGGAAGTTCGCCTCGGCGAGCGTCGCCTCAAGGGCGAACCACAACCACGGGCCGTCGGGAAGCCCCGGTCCGGGCGGCACGCGGGTGCGGCTGACCGCATAGCACAGGGGTGCCGGGGTGAAGAACCATGCCCCCCGCCCCGGTTCCGACCCGGATACGACGCCGATCGTCGCCGGCTCGGACGCCGGCCGCGCGATGCGCGCCGTGTTGCCTGGCGAGGGCGAGAACTGCGTGGCGAACCATGCGCCACTCCACAGCGCGCCGCTTCCCGCAGAGAGCACGGCCCGGCCGCCAAGGAGCCGCACCTGCGTTGGCCGGCCCGTGCCCTCCACCTCGGCATGAACAGTGAGGACGTCAGGGCCGGCTTCGACCAGCAGCCGCTTCTGCCTCCAGCGGCTGCTCCGCAATGTCCATGTGCAGCGGGTCAGGCCGCCGGTTTCCTCGACCGTGGGCCCGGCGACGTCCAGGGTCTCGTCCGGCCCCTCGAGCGTGTCGATCGAGGCGAGCAGGCGCACCTGCGCCCAGTGCCGGCCGTCACGATCGTCGAGCCAGGCGATGGGCGCGCCGTCACGAACGGCCAGTCGGTACCACTCGCCCGTGACGTGACGTTCGGGCTCGGTCGCCATCAGCGGACCGTCACGAGCGCCTCGGCTTGCTGGCCGAAGCGTGCCCCGTCGACGGTGAGGTCCGCGGCCAGGCGTGCGCGACGGACCGCGGCGGCAGCCGGCCGGACCGCGAAGTCGACATGTCCTTCGCCCAGCGCGGCGAGGGCAACCAGGCGCTCCGCAGGCTCTCCGGTCCATCCCGCCGGCAGCGCCAGCCGGACGCACGCCTCGGCGGCCCTGCGGAACGGGTTCCGGACGAAGACCCGGAGCGGGATCGACTGCCCGGCACGCACCTCGGAGCGATACGGCTCGATGCGCGCGCCGAACCCCTCGGCACCGAAGTCGACCACGTCGAGGGGGAGCAATTCCCGATGCAGCGCGGCCAGCTCCGTTCCGGCATCCAGGAGCGCCGCCAGGTATTCATCCGTGACAGGGCGGGGGAGCCAGTGCCCGCTAATCATCAGGTCAGGCCGGATTGCCGCGTACAGCTCGGCGCTCTTCCGGAAGTCGTCGATCCGGAACCGGTTGCGGTACTGGTAGTTGAGGTATTCCGGTCGCTCGCCGGCCACCCACCGGCCGTCCTGCTGGTCACCGGTCGCCACGACCCGCCGGTCATCGACCTCGAACTCGATCGCCGCGGCGAACAGGGTGTGGCCGGGCAGCTCGTGGACGGTGATCTCGTACTCGCGCCAGCGGAAGGGTCGTCCGAACGCGAGCGTGCGATCGACCGGGATCGGGTCGTACCACAGGCAGGGCAGGTCGAAGCGGAGCGGATCCTCGAGCATCGGGGTCATGTTGGCGGGCGCCCAGATCTGCGCCCCCTCGACGTCGCGCAACAGGTTGAACCCGGCGACGTGGTCGTCGTGATAGTGGGTGGGCACCGCCACCTCGACCCGGTCGATGCCGAACTGTCGCTTGAGGGCCGGGATCGTTTCCAGCCACGGCCGGCGCGACGAGCGGTCGTTCCCGCTCGGCAGGCCGGTCGTGAAGTCGTAGCCGTAGTCGATCAGCAGGGCCGACCCGTCATCGGACAGCAGGGCATACGTGTTGGCGACGCTGGTGCGGTTGCGCAGCAGGTGCCTCGAGATCTCGAGCCAGGGGGTCGCTCGCAGGTCGGCCGGGCGCCATTCGGGCGTGCGCATGTCGATGAGGCGCTGCAGGCGCTCGTTGAGCAGCTCGATCGCGGCAGCAGGGTCGTCGATGGGCTCGCCGTGCGCGGGCAGGAGTCGGTCTGCTGCCTGGTCGAGCAGGCCCAGTCCGGACAGGATCGTCGAGCCGAGGCCCTCGATACCGGTGTACGTCCACTGCGTTGCCGCCAGCGACCAGACCTTGCCGGGTGCGGCGATGAGATCACCGGTGAAGGCGAGTCGTCGGCCGTCGACGTCGACGACGTAGCTCACGGCCCCGGGCGTATGCCCGGGCGTCGGCAACGTCAGGACGTCGAAGGCGCCGAAGCGCCGCGTGCGGTATTCGTCGACGACGCCGGTCAGCGGAACGGGCTCCAGGAGGGCGAAGCGGTCCTCCCGCAGGTCGTAGATGTTGTCGAGCGGGCGCGCCTGCCAATGTTCATCGACGCGCTCGATGAGGTCGCGCTCGGTCGGCGGCGCCCAGATCCGGATCCCGGCCGCGCGCGCGCGGGCAAGTCCCTGCGTCACGTCCCGGTGGAAGTGGGTGAGCAGGACATCGGTGACCCGCGAGACCCCCAGCTCGCCAAGGTGATCGAGGACGTCACCGCTGCCGAAATCGATGAGGATCGCCTCGTCGTCGCGACGGAGGACGTAGACGTTGACGGTGTCGGCGAACCGGACGACGTTGGGCTCGACCTGCATCGAGGATGCAGTCTATCGAGCGGTTCGAACCAAGTACGCGCCTACTCGCGCCAGAACTCGTTCCAAGCCTGGAGATCGCCGGGCATCTCGGTCACCGCCTGGATGCGACTGCCGGCCAGCTCGAAGACGACGAGCGTGGGGATGTCCAGCTCGCGATGGCCGCGCCGACCGGTCGAACGCAGGAACGCCTGGACGATCGGACCCTGGTCTGACTGCAGCGCGACGACGCGCTGACGGAACGTGTCCCCGGTCAGAAGCGCGAGGCGGCGGTGATAGCCGAAGATGGCGTCCGCTCCCACGAGCTCCTCGCCCGCGCCGTTCGCCTGGATGCGCCAGATGATCCCGCCGGTCCAGCCCCACTCGGCCACATCGGTCCGGCCTACGCGGTAGGCGACCATCGAGTCGCGGACGAGGCTCACCCACGGATCGCGGTAGGGCATGGCATCGAAGCCCGGCTCCACGTCGAGCGGCCAGCGTGCGATCGTGGCGACGCCGGTCCTGCCAGTGACTTGTGTCTCGTCATCCGTTGCCGGCGCGCGGGCCGCGCCGGCATCGTGCGTCTGTCCCCTCGGGGGCATTGCCCACCTCCGTCTGTTCGACGGGCAGCGTCGCCCCCCTCGCGCGAGCGCCGCTCGGGACGAGCGAGGCCTCACCTTGCAGCGGCATGCCAGTGTGCCGGCTCAGCCGGAGACGGGCTCCCACGGGTTGGCCGAGAGGGCCGGTGGCTGGCCCGGTCCGTTGCAGGGCGGTAGATCGTCGGTGGTGAGGTCGAGATCGGGCACGGGGATCGCCGCGTTGCCGTCGCGAAGCGCCACGTGCAGCGGCAATGCGGCGGCTTCATCGCACCAGTTGCTGAACAGTACGGTGAAGGTGGCGACTGCTCCGGGCTCGAGCGACGGCCCGGGTGCGTCCGTTGGCGGGCTCTCGAGCAGCTGCGTTCCGCTCGCGTCGAGAATCGCGACCGCCGGTCCGGCGGGGAGCGTACAGGCCGTGGCGCCGCGGTTCTCGACAGACACGTCGGCACCGCGGCTCCCGGCGGCGGCGCTCCAGCCGCCGCTGACGAGGGCCAGGTCGGCCGGTGCACAGGCCGCGCCGCCGCTCGCCGGCGACGCCGTCCCGGCCGCGGTCGGCGATGTTGAGGCCGGAGGCGGTGCCGTGGGAGCCGACGCAGGAGGCGACGCAGGAGGCGTCGTGGGAGGCGTCGTTGGAGTCGTCGTCGTGTTGCACGCGACGGCCAGGACGGCGACTGCGGAGACGATGAGGGCGCGTTGAAGCCCGCGAAGTGACTGGTTCATGGTGTGGTCCCTGCGCTCGATGAAGGATTCGCAGCCGTCATCTTCGGCCTTCACGGGAGAAGGTGGGGCCAGTCGCCGAATGCGGCGACCGGCCCCCACGTGACGGCGCGGAATGGGGGTTGACTAGGGGATGCGCACGCGGCTGAAGTCCGTGCCCTTGTAGCGGTTGAGGTCGACGCGACCGCTGATCCCCGAGACCGAACCGTCCGAGGTGTACTGCCAGAACGTCCAGCCCTTGCCGCCCCAGTTCTCGGCGGGCGTGGTCGGGGAGCTGGCCGTCGTCCAGTGGGCGATCCACAGCACGTCGTAGCCGTTCTTGGCGAACCACGTGGAGTTGGCCATCTTCGTGCTCCAGAAGCTTGGCGAGACGTAGATGATGGCGCGCACCCCGGTGCGGTCGTAGATGCGCTGGAGGAAGGCCTTCACCCACGTCTGGAGGGCGGTTGACCCCAGCCCGCCGGTGACCTCCAGGTCGAGCACGGGGCGCAGCTCGCCGGACACCCAGTCGGCCGTTTCGATGAAGTGGTCGGCCTCGGCCGCGGCATCGCCGGCCTCGGTGCTTGGCCGCGCGAAGTGATACGCCCCGACGTACAGCCCGTTCGCCTTCCCCTTCGACCGGTTGGTCTGGTACATGTCGTCGACGAAGGTCGTGTGCTCCGATGCCTTGATGAAGGCGAACTTCTTCCCCGCGGCGCTGACCTTGGCCCAATCGATCGTCCCCTGCCAGTGACTGACGTCGATGCCCTCCGTCAGGTTGCTCTCGGGCTTCGGTGTCGGCGTGGGAGTCGGCGACGGCGTTGACGTTGTCGCGGTCGATCGGAACAGCGAGGTCGCCGCGTACACGTACGTGACGTCATATCGTGAGCTGACGCTCTTGCCCGATACGAACGCGATGCGGAACCACGTGTTGCCCGATTCGTTCTTGCCGCCGCACTCGGTCGACCAGCTGCCGCCGGTCACCCGTCGGACCACCAGCACGGAGGTGCCTTCGGCCAGGCGCGCCTTGCGCGTCGCTGACGTGCTCGCCTTCGTGCGCAGGGCCACGCCATCGCACGCGGCAATCTTCTCGTAGAGCGTCGTCTTGCTGAAGAGCGCGGTCGCGGCGTACACGTAGCGGACGCCGTAGCGCGACAGGACGCTCCGCCCATCGACGTTGCTGATCCGGTACCAGGAGCGCCCCGAATAGGAGCGGCCGTTGCACGTGAACTTCCAGCTGCCGCCCCTCACGACATCGAGCGCGTACATCTGCCCCGAGGCCCTCAGGACGGCCTTCCGCGTCGAGCTCGTCGACGCCTTGGTGCGCAGGCTCGCATCGCATTTCGCGGTGAACGTCGATGCGCCGAGCGCCGTGCTCGGGGTCACGAATGCGCCGACCGCCGACAGCGCGGTAGCGGCCAGGAACGCCGCAAGGGCGATCGGCAGGAGGTTGGTGCGATGCGGGCGGCTGGTGAGCGTCAGCACGGGACGGATACCTCTCGAGTTGGGGTACCCAAACCATCCCGCACCGACCTCGTCCGATCCATCCCACCTTGGGGCCAGAACGCCCCGGCCCCATGAGGCCATGACGGGTTGGTCCTATCGGGCTATTGCAGAATCCCCCTTTATCCGAACCGGACTACCCAAGACTACACAGGGAATCAACCATAAACGGCTATTTGAGCCAGACGTTGTCGTGGATCCGGTAGAACTCGGCGAGCTTCTCCCGGCCCGGCCGGCCCGACCGGGCGAACTCGGCGAGCCCTTCGAAATAGCCTTCGCGCGGTGCGCCCGGCGAGAAGTGGATCAGCATCGAGGCAGGCAAGCCGGACTCGTTCCTGAAGCCGTGGATGCCACCCTCGGGCACGTGGACGAAGTCACCGGGTTCGGTGTCGAGCCATTGCCTGCCGTCGTAGATGCGCACTGTTCCCGCAAGAATGTAGAACGACTCGGTCAGCGTGCGATGGAAGTGCGGATCGGGGCCGCTGGGTTCCGTGCCGAACTCCCAGCGGTACAGGCCGAACAGGCCGTGCGTCGCCTCGCCGGTGGCCAGGTAGTGGACGGTGTTGCCGTTGGGGTAGACGACCTCGGCCTGGGCCCCCGACGCCCGGTACGTCGCACTCACCTCGCCCGCTTCTCCGTGGTAGCGCGGTTCGGGATAGGACATGGACGCTCCTTTCGGAGCGATCATGCAGGTCGAAGCGACATCCGGCGCAGGCCCATGTCGAATCCCGTCGATCGTCTCCGACCAATGGTCGAACGGCCCGGATGAGCGGCCGAAAGCTTCGAAGGAGCACACCCATGCCCGACACGACGCAGGCCCTGCATACCGTGACATCTGTTGACGGCACGACCATCGCTTACGACCGACTCGGTGACGGGCCGCCGGTGGTGCTGGTCAGCGGCGGCTCGACCGATCGCATGGCCAACGCCGCCCTCGCCGCAGCCCTCGCGCCGGGCTTCACGGTCTTCAACTACGACCGCCGGGGTCGCGGGCCCAGCGGCGACACGCCGCCGTACGCCGTGGCCCGCGAGGTCGAAGACATCGCTGCGGTGATCGAGGCAGCCGGCGGGTCCGCCCACCTGTACGGCACGTCCTCGGGCGCGGCGCTCGCGCTCGAAGCCGCGGCATCGGGTGTGCCGCTGCGCAAGCTCGCCCTGTGGGAGCCGCCCTGGTTCGTGGATCCCGCTCAGCGGCCGCCGCTCGACAGCGCCGACACGTACCGCCGGTTCGTCGCCGAAGGCCGTCGCGACAAGGCCGTGGAGTACTTCATGGCCGACGTGGTGCGCCTGCCCGCGGAGTTCGTCGCGTTCGCGAAGACCCAGCCGTGGTGGGCAGGACAGGAAGCGATCGCACACACCCTCGCCTACGACGCCGAGGTGATGGGCGACTACCTGATCCCCACGGATCGCGCGAGGAAGGTCGCCGTCCCGACCATCATCCTGACCGGCGGCGACAGCTTCCCGTTCTTCCGGGAGACGGCGGATGCGGTGGCCGGGATCATCCCGGACGCGCGCACTGGCGTCCTCGAGGCACAGGAGCACAACGTCGACCCGCAGGTCATCGGCGCGGCGCTCGCCGAGTTCTTCGCGAGCTGAAGGAGCGACCGTGAAGTACGTCGTCCTGATCTACAGCAATCCGCGCACGTGGGAGACGCTGCCGGCGGCCGAGCGTGAACGCGTCCTCGGCCTGCACGACAAGATCCTCGGCGAGATGCGCGAGCGCGGGGAGCTACTCCGCGTCGATGGGCTGACCGACCCCACGACCACGCGCACGATCCGGACCCGCGACGGCATGCCGGTCGTCACGGACGGTCCGTTCGGCGAGGCCAAGGAGCAGCTCGCCGGCCTGTGGGCGATCGATGTCGACAGCCTCGAGCGTGCGATCGAGCTCGCTTCCCCGATCACCGAATACGACGTGGTCGAGATCCGCGGGCTGATGGACCTGTCGGGCTACGAGATGTGACCGGCGACAGGTTGATGGTTCGGGAGGCCGCCCTCGAGGGCCTGCTGCGCGAGCACGCGCCGCAGGTCCTCGGCGCGTTGATCCGACGGTTCGGCACGTTCGAGACCGCCGAGGATGCCGTGCAGGAGGCGCTCCTCGCCGCGACGATCCAATGGCCGGTCGAGGGCGTCCCCGATAACCCGCGTGGCTGGCTCCTGACCGTGGCGTCGCGGCGACTGACCGACCAGCTGCGCAGCGAGGTCGCGCGACACCGGCGGGAGACCGCCTCGGCGGCGCTCCTTCCGGCGGAGGCGCTCGTCGTGCCGGCCCCGGCGGAGCCCGGCGACGAGGCCGTCGATCCCGACGACACGCTGGTGCTGCTGTTCATGTGCTGCCACCCGGCGCTCTCGCCGGCGTCCCAGCTTGCGCTGACGCTGCGTGCGGTCGGCGGCCTCACGACGGAGCAGATCGCCCGCGCGTTCCTCGTGCCCGAAGCCACGATGTACCAGCGGATCAGCCGGGCGAAGCAGGGGATCCGGGCAGCGGGCGCGCGGTTCGAGCTGCCGCCCGCGGGCGAACGGGCGGAGCGCCTGCAGGTGGTGCTGCAGGTCCTGTACCTGATCTTCAACGAGGGCTACACCGCGACGTCCGGGGATGCTCTGCACCGGCCCGACCTCACCACGGAAGCCATCCGCCTCGCGCGCGACCTCCATGGCCGCCTGCCCGACGAGCCGGAAGTTGGCGGGCTCCTCGCGTTGATGCTGCTGACGGACGCACGCCGTCCGGCGCGGACCCTCCCCGACGGCAGCCTCGTCCCGCTCGACCAGCAGGATCGGGGACGCTGGAACCAGGCGATGATCGCCGAGGGCACGGCGCTGGTCGACGCGGCGCTCGAGCGCGGACCGGCGGGTCCGTACCAGGTCCAGGCGGCAATCGCGGCCGTCCACGATGAGGCGCCACGTGCCGAGGACACCGACTGGCCGCAGGTCCTCGCGCTCTACGAGTTGCTCGAGGCGCTGGCGCCGAACCCGATGGTGACCGTCAACCGGGCGGTTGCCCTGGCCGAGGTTCGCGGGCCGGAGGCGGGGCTCGCGCTGCTCGAAACGCTGGACGGCGATCCGCGGCTGGCCGACAACCACCGGGTGCCCGCGGTCCGGGCGCACCTGCTCGAGCGGGCTGGGCGGAAACCGGCCGCCATCGAGGTGTATCGCCTCGCGGCCCGGATGACGTCGAGCGTGCCCGAGCGGCGCTACCTCATGGCGCGCGCCGATCGCCTGGCTTCGACGACGCACTGAGTGAGCCGGAGGGCTCGATCAGGGCGGTCCACGCCCGCGCGCTTTCGGTGAGCCCCGCCCGGTCCTCGGCAGTCGGCTGCAAGGCGGCCTCGCCGGTCCTGCCGGGCGCGCGCGGTTGGCCGTCGCCCGTCACGTAGCGCTCGAGCCAGGCCATCGCCAGCTCCCAGCCCATGCCGACGCCGAGGATGGCATCGGTGACGCCGTCGGCCGCGGTCATCGCCAGCGAGGCGTGCTCCAGCTCCAGCACGGTTCCGCCGCCGTCCGCCTTCGACAGGCGGACCTCGACCTCGTCGGGGTGACCCGGACCGGTCGACCACGTGACGCGCAGCATGCGCGGAGCGTCGCAGCGCAGGATCCTGCCGTGGCCGCTGGCCTCGAGCGCGTAGGTGCCACCGAGGCGCAGGTCCCCGCGCGGCGCGGTGAACCAGCTGCGCAGGCGCGCGGGATCGGTGATTGCGCTCCAGAGGTCGTCGATGGGGGCCGCAAACGTCCGGCGGAGCACCGCCGTGCGGGCCTCGCCCGCGGCGATCAGCTTCGTGCCAAGCAGCCGTTCCGTGCCGGTCTCGTCGCCCATCGCGTGCCGATCACAGCCTAACCCCGGACCGTCGCTGTACGGGCCGTGCGCTTACGCCGGGAGCGATGCCTTCGCGGCGATCGGGTCGGACACGGCGTTCTCGCGCCTCGCGAGCAGCACGAACGGCACGGCCAGCGCCTGGATCCCGGCAGCGATCACGTACGAGGCGCCGTAGCCGTAGACGTCCGCGGCGCGCCCCAGGAAGGGCTGGATCACGACACCGCCGCTCGAGCCCATCAGGGAGTTGAAGGAGAGGACAGTGGCTCGCTGGGCCGAGGGGATCAGGCCGTTGACGAAGGCCTGCTGCAGCGGGATCGAGATCGCCGAGAGGATCGACGAGGCGACGAGGATCGCGATCGCCACGACGAAGCTGTCAGTCACGCCGATCATGACCAGGAAGACGACCTCGGCGAGCAGTCCGAACATCAGGGCCGTGGTGCGCCGCCGGAACAGCCGCCGCGCCCACGGGACGAGCAGGCCGCCGACCATCGAAGCGCCGGCGAAGAGGGCGGCCGCAATGCCGGCCACGCTGTAGGCGTTCGGATCTCCGTACAGCTCGAGGAGGTACGGCTGGATCGCATAGAACACGTAGAACCCGACGCCGGTCGTGAACGGCGCGGCCAGCATCAGCCAGCGGACCGGCGGGTTGCGCAGGCCACCGTCCACCGCACCGCTGAAGACCGTCCGAACGGCACGCAGCGGTGTTGCGCTCCGGTCCGGCGTGAAGCCGATGTCGCGCATGAAGCGAAACGCAACGACCAGCGTCACTCCGAGCATCGCCGCACGGAGGAGGTACGGGACACCGAGGTTCGTCAGCTGGGCGACCACGCCGCCGGTTACGGAGCCCACGAGCATCGCGAAGCCGCCGACCGACTGCGCCCGTCCGAAGACGGATTCGAGGTTCCCGGTGAAGCCCGTTGCCGTGAGCGCATCGACCAGCCACGCTTCGGTGGCACCGGAGAAGAACGTGAAGCCGAGGCCGAGCAGCGCCGAGGCCAGCGCCCAGCCGGCGAACGGCGCCTGGGTCTGCCACATGTACAGGTAGAGCAGGGTGGACAGCAGCAGCGTGGCCGCGCCGAGCAGGAACGAGAAGCGCCGGCCGCGCGTGTCGGCGACGACGCCCGTCGGGACCTCGAACAGGACCTGACCGGCGGAGAAGAACGCGTTCGCGGCGAAGGCCTCCGCGTTGGACAGGCCCGCGTCGAGGAGGAACAGCGTGTTGACGCCCCAGATGAACGAGGCTGCGAAGGTCGTGAGCAGGGTGAGCGTCAGGTAGGTCCGCTGGACCTGGGCCGGGGTGGGCACGCGCGGATGATAGTCGCGCCGCGCGCCGCGTCCTGTCAGGTACGGCCGGAGATCCGCTCCCGAATCGTGACCACGATGTCGAGCAGCAACAGGAGGCCGATCGTTGCGGCGATGCCCAGGCTCGGGCTGGGAACGAGCGCGGGCGGGGTGTCCGGTACCCGCTGCGCGCCGCTGTCACCGGCGACCCCCGGCGCCGTCCCGACCGGCCGGCCGGTGAGCAGGTCACGCTCGACCTGCAGGCGGATCCGATACAGGACCTCCCACTCGTCGGCGTCGAGCTCGATCGTCGCCAGCTCGTCGTCGACCCGGCGCAGCTCCGCCATCGCATGGGTCGGGTCGTGGGCGAGGCCCTCGAGCCGCTCTTCGATGGCCTGCGCCTCCGCGGACGTCGTTCGGTAGACCGCGCTCGATGTGAGCCGGCTGGCAATGGCCGCACGGGCGCGGGCAACCTCGCCCTTGCTGCCGGAGATGGCGATGTCCGACTGGTGGATCAGCACCTCGATCCCGGAGCCGGTCAGCTGTTGCAGCCGGTCGGGGACGAGCGAGCGAAAGTACGTGCCCGCCACCGAGGCGAGCATGCGGCCGGGCATCGCGAGCACTCTCGGGGCATCACGCGGCGTGACCGCCAGGTCCGCGTCGTCCAGGGCGCGTTCCAGGTCCAGCACGACCTGTTCGTAGCTGCCCGGGCGCACGACGGCCGGGATGTGGGCGTCGGACCATCGCTTCGCAAGGACCCGTGCCTTGCGAACGGTGCCGATCACGGCGAGGAAGACGAGCGTCAGCGCGAGCGCGGCGGTGACGAGATAGCCGCGCAGCACGAGGCCGAGAGCGTCCTTGCCCTTCGGCCGGTCGGCCGGATCGAGCAGGAGCAGGATCGCGCCGCCGACTACCAGCGGCAGGACGGCGGCCGCCACCAGCATCGCAATGCGGACCCACAGCGGATCGATGAAGTCGGGGACCGGCACGAAGGCGAGCAGGAACGTGCCCACATCCGGAACCATCACGCCGACCAGCAGGGCAGCCCAGACGACCGAGCCGAACGTGACCGCGGCGAGGATCACCTGGCGGTCCTTGCGAACGCGCCC
>DASTYU010000049.1:0-5341 GCA_035764655.1 Candidatus Limnocylindrales bacterium | reverse complement strand
GGCGATTTCGGCCAGCGATGCCGGGCCGCTGCCGTAGTGCCGGCCAAGCTGGACCATGAGCCGAACGCCGTACTCGCCCTTTGTCGAGAACGCGATCGCGCCGGTCCCGTGAAAGGCGGGTCGGTGGGTCGGGGTCGGGGTCGCGGGGGCCGTCGGGAGGAGCGTGGAATTCCGAGTCATTTCGTCGGGATTAGTCTACGGTGCCCGTCGCCGGAGCGTCAATCGAAGGTGGCTTCGAGTTCGCCCTCGGCGTCGGGGAGGGGCGCTTCAACTGGTGTTCGTGGCGCAACAAACGGAGCAAGCGCTCGCGATGCTCCCCGACCTGTCGCGTATGTGATTGATGTTTGTCCATTACCGTGCCTTACTCGCCGCGATTAGCTGGACGTTCCGCGTCCGCGACACGTCCCCCCTGGGCGCGATGCCCGCGTAGAGAGCGATTTCTGAATGACATCCCCAGCGACCGCCCCGGAGGCGGCCGAAGCGCTTCGTGCGCTCATCAGCCCAGCCGGCTCGGTTCTCGATCCCGGCGCACCTGAGTTCGACCAGGCGCGCCGGGTCTGGAACGGCATGATCGATCCGCGTCCGGCGCTGATCGTCCGACCCGGCACGGCATCGGACGTCGCCGCGTCCATCGGCTTCGCTCGCGATCGCGAACTGCCGATCGCGGTCCGCGGCGGCGGCCACAACGTCGCCGGACTCGCCAGCGTCGATGACGGGCTGGTGATCGACCTGTCATCCATGCAGGTCATCGAGGTCGACCCGGTGAAGCGCACGGCCCGAGTGGGCGGCGGCGCCACCTGGGGCCAGGTGGACGCGGCCACCCAGCCCTTCGGTCTCGTCACGCCGGGCGGCGTGGTGAGCGAAACCGGCGTCGGCGGACTCACGCTCGGCGGCGGGATGGGCTGGTTGCGCCGACGCCACGGCCTGTCGGCGGACAACATGATCGGCGCTGAGGTCGTGCTGGCCGACGGCAGCATCGTGTGGACGAGCGGAGCGGAGCATCCCGAACTCCTTTGGGGCCTGCGCGGCGGCGGCGGCAACTTCGGCGTCGTGACGGCGTTCGAGTTCCGCCTCCACCCGCTCGGCCCGGAGGTGGCCTTCGCCAACGTCCTCTACCCGCTCGCGGCCGCGCACGAGGTGTTGCGCGCGCACGAGCGCGTCGTGGCCGCCGACACTGCCGGAGCCATCAGCACGCTCGCCGTGTTCGGGCACGTGCCGCCACTGGACGCCTTCGACCCGTCGCTCCACGAGGCACCGTTCGTCGCGATCCTCGGCATGTTCGCCGGCCCGCCCGACGACGGCATGACCGCACTCCAGCCGCTTCGTGAGCTCGCCGGACCGCTGGTCGACTTCAGCGGCGCGGTGCCGTACACCGAGGCGCAGACCGTCTTCGACGCCGACTATCCGGCGGGTCACCGCTACTACTGGAAATCGCAGCGGCTGCCCTCCCTCAGCGACGCTGCCATCGACGCGCTGGTCGAGCAGGTCGAGGCCGCGCCATCGGGCCATTCGACGATCGACCTGTGGCTGAACGGCGGCGCGATGAGCGCCGCGGCGCCGGACGCGACCGCCTTCGGCCCGCGTGACCCTGGCTACCTCCTCAGCCCCGAGGCGAACTGGGACGATCCCGCGACCGATGCCGAGAACATCGCGTGGGCGCGTGATGTCCTCGCGAGCGTCGACGCGGAAGCGGCCGGTGGCAGCTACCTGAACTTCCCGGGCATGTTCGAGGAGGGCTCGACCCTCGTGCGCACGAGCTTCGGGCCGGCCTCCGACCGCCTCGCCGAGCTGAAGCGCGAGTACGATCCGGACAACGTCTTCCGGCGCAACCAGAACGTGACGCCTGCCGCCACGCGCTGAGCCCGACTGACCCCACGCCAGATTGACGCGGCCCCGCTGCGGCGGGGTCGTTCGCTGAACCGAGGAGCGTCGCGCCGCCTATCATGCGCGGGGCCGTCCCGGCGGCACCGCAGCGACCTCCCTCCCGGCGCCCGGCGCCGATCGCCGACGGAACACTTCCATGACGACCCTTGAAGAGCTCGTCGAGAGCGGCGACATCGAGCGCCTGAACGACCGGCTCAACGAGCTGAACACGGTCGAGATCGCCGAGGAGCTCGCGCGCCTCGACGTGGAGCAGCGTGCGGTGCCGTTCCGGCTCCTCGCGAAGGACCGCGCGATCGAGGTCTTCGAGACGCTCGATCCGGCCGACCAGCAGGCGCTCCTCGACAGCCTGCGCGACGAGCGCGTCGTCCAGCTCTTCGAGGACATGGACCCCGACGATCGGGCGCGCCTCGTGGACGAGATGCCGGCCAAGGTTGCCCGCCGGCTGCTGGCCGGCCTCAGCCCGTGGGAGCGGGCGCTCACCGGGACACTCCTCGGTTACCCGGAGGACACGGCCGGCCGGATCATGTCGCCGGAGTACGTCAGCCTGCGGTCCGGCATGAGTGCAGAACAGGCACTCAACAAGGTCCGGCAGGCGGGCCGGTCCGCGGAAACCGTCTACGCCCTTCCCGTCACGGACGACCAGCGCCGCCTGATCGGCGCGATCGGGTTGCGCGACGTCGTCGTTGCAGACCCGGATCAGCGAATCGGCGACCTGATGGAAACCGAGGCCGAGGTCTATTCCGCCCGCGTCGACGACGACCAGGAGACGGTGGCACGCCTTATCGGCGAGGCAGACCTCCTGGCCCTGCCCATCGTCGACACCGAGAACCGCCTCGTCGGCATTGTCACGGTCGACGACGCGATGGCGGTCCTCGAGGAGGAGGAAACCGAGGACATCGCCCGGACCGGCGGTTCGGAGCCCGTGGGGCGGCCCTACTTCTCGGTGTCGGTGTTCCGCCTGGCCCGGACCCGGATCGTGTGGCTGCTGCTGCTGATCGTGGCAGCCAGCCTGACCGTCAGCGTGCTCGATTTCTTCCAGGTCGCGCTGGAAACCGTGGTCACGCTGTCCCTGTTCATCCCGCTGCTCATCGGCACAGGCGGCAACACCGGGGCGCAATCGGCCACGACCGTGGTCCGTGCGCTGGCCCTCGGAGAGGTCCGCTTCGAGGACCTGCCGCGGGTCGTCCTGCGCGAGGCACGGGTCGGGCTGATGCTGGGCGTCGGCCTCGGCCTGATCGCGTTCATACCGGTATCTGTGTTGTTCGGGACGCCGATGGGCACGGTCGTGGCGCTGTCTGTCGCGACGATCTGCACCTATGCGTCAACGGTCGGTTCGCTGCTTCCGATCCTCGCCGGCCGCGTCGGCTTCGACCCGGCGGTCCTGTCGGCGCCGTTCATCACGACGATCGTCGACGCGAGTGGGCTGGTGATCTACTTCCTGATCGCAAAGCTCATCCTGGGAATCTGAACGGCGGCCCGGGTGGGCCGCCGTGGTGTGGTCCCGGGCCAGGCGTGCTGCTAGTTGCGCGAGCCGAACAGGCGCAGGAAGAACAGGAACAGGTTGATGAAGTCGAGGTACAGGCGGAGCGCGCCAATGACCGCGCCCTTCTCCATCGACCCGGTCCACGCGGCGATGTCACCGTTCTGGATGCGCTGGACGTCGTACGCCGTGAGGGCCGTGAAGATCACGATGCCGACGATCGAGATGACGACGTTGAGCGTCTCCCAGCCGACGAACACGTTGATCACCATCGCGACGATCAGCCCGATGAGACCCATGAACAGGATGCCGCCGAGGCCGGCCAGGGAGCGCTTGGTGACCGCGCCGTAGATGGCCGCCGCCCCGAACATCGCCGACGCCGAAAGGAAGGCCGTCGCGACCGATGCGGTCGTGTAGACCGACACGATCAGGCCGATCGTGACGCCGACCGATGCGGCGTACACGAAGAAGAGGCCCAGCGCCACGGTGGCGCTGATCCGGTTGATCGCCCCGCTGATCGCGAAGACGATCCCGAGCTGGGCAATGATGAGGATCAGCCACGAGTTCGCGGCGAACTCCAGCAGGCGCGGGTTGCTCTGAACGACGTACGCGATGGCCGCAGTGAGCAGCAGGCCCACGAACATCCAGGCAAACGCCTGGGTGAGGAACGCCGCCGACAGCTGGGTCGCCGGCCGAACGCCAAGGTTGGACGGCGTCGAGTACGGGCTCTGGTTGGGGGTGAGCGGTCTCTGGTTGGGGACTACGGGGTTCTGGTTCGGACCCATCGCTTTCCTAGTCTTCCTCCGTCCGGGCGCCGGTTGCGCGCCGCCCGCCCGGTCGTGACGGCGGCGCTCGTCGGGACTCTGCCTGCTCAACGGCCCTGGCAAGGACCCACAGCAGATCGGCGAGCCGGTTCAAATACGGTACCAGATGGGTTCCCGGAACCAGCCCGTCGCGCCTGAGCGTGACTGCCCGCCGCTCCGCCCGGCGGACCGTGGTTCGCGCGACCTCGATCGCGGCACTCGTTCGCGACTCCCCGGGAACCACGAATTCGCGCGGCATCTCGACGTGGGACTCGAGGTCGCGGAGGAGCGCGTCAAGGCCCTCCACCATCGACGCCGACACGCGCGTGGTCTCGTCCTGGAGGCGGTCCCACGCGTCCGGGTTCGTCGCCAGCTCGGCGGCCGCGACGAACAGCTCGCGCTGGAGACGGAGGATGAGCTCCGAGACCCCGGCCAGGCCCGGCGGGACGACGTCGAGCTCGTGCTTCAGGCCGAGCTCGGCGCGGGCGAGACCGAGCGCCGCCACGGCCTCGTCGATCGTGCCGTACGCCTCGGCTCGCGGATCGTCCTTCGCGATGCGGTCGCCACCGTACAGGAGACCGGTGGTGCCGTCGTCGCCCTTGCCGGTCGCCACCGCGGAGTCGAACCCGGGACTGGCGCGCCCCGAGCCGGCGGTCACGGGGCGGTTACCACATCAGGCCGGCGTCGCGCGGATCCCAGCGCTCGGCCAGCAGGGTCACCTTGACGTCGTGGTCCACGACCGACTCGGCCTGTTCCTTGACCTGGGCGATCATCGACCCGGCGTAGGGGCAGAACGGCGTCGTCAGGATCATCTTGATCTCGGTCCCATCGGGGCCGAGGATGATCTGCTTGATGAGCGCCAGCTCGACGACGTTCATCCCGATCTCGGGGTCGACCACCGATCGCAGGGCGTCGAGGATCGCGAGCTCCGTCGCCCGGCGCTCAGGATCGAAGGCGGGCGCAGCGGCGGGTTCGGCGGTGGTCATGGGCTGGTCGGTCATGCCATGAGGGTAGCACCGAACGGCCGGAAACCCTTGCGCCGCACTCGGATTTCGGTCAGGCGCCCGCCGTGACGCGTGGCTTGATCACGACCCCGGTCAGCCGGTACTGCTGCGGCAGGCCCGCAGCCTCGGCCTCCGTGTAGCCGGGTCCGGCCAACGAGCCGTCCTTCTCG
>DASTYU010000048.1:0-27111 GCA_035764655.1 Candidatus Limnocylindrales bacterium | reverse complement strand
CCCTTCATGGCATGACGCTAGCGCGTTTCAGGGGGCCGCGCCAGACCCCGCGACACCGGCGGTGAGGATCGGCAGGGTCGGGGTCTGGGCGCCCGGACCCGGTTCACGTGTCAGCGCGATGGTCATCCCCGGCTGCGCCGGCGGGCCCGTGCCGTCAAGGCGGCCCGTGCCGCCATCGCCGACCGTGAAGCCGCCGAGCGGCAGCGGTGCAGCCTCGCCGACGATCGCCCACCCTTCGTAGACCTCGTTGCCGGTCGTCGCTGTGAGGCCCTGCAGCGCCATCGTGACCGTCCCGTCCGGGCCGACGGACGCGAGGCCGCGCGGACCGTCCGTCTCCGCCGGGGCGAGCACCGCAGTCACGGCGCCCGGCTGCGAACCGGTATCGATCACGGCCGCCACATCGCGCGCGAACTGCTCGCTGGCGTTCAGCCGTCCCAGCGTCAGCAGGTTCACGGCGACCAGGGCCACGACCGCGATGCCGGCCGCGGCCACGAGGAACCACGAGACCGGGCTCGGTCCCCGTCGTCGCGAGTCGATCGGGACCGGCAGTCCGACCGGAGCCGGTGCCGAAATGGTCGCCGGGACCTGGGCCGCCACGACCGGCGCCGGACCAGTCCGCTCGGCTGCCGCGGCCGCCAGGATCCGCGACTTCAGCGCCGCCGGCGGCTCAACCGGTTCCACCGCTTCCGCCAGCGCGGGCACCACCGACCCGACCTCCTCGAACTCGGCATGCGACTCCGGACACGTCGCCAGGTGCTCGCGGACCGCCGCCTCCTCCTCGGGCTCCAGGGCTCCCAGCACGTATGGGGCCGCCATCTCCACGGCCTCGTCGTGCGTCAGGCGCCGCACATCGGTCATGGCGCCGCCACCCCCTGCTCGAGGAGCTG
The DNA here is from genome assembly GCA_035764655.1 of Candidatus Limnocylindrales bacterium. GTDB lineage: Bacteria > Chloroflexota > Limnocylindria > Limnocylindrales > CSP1-4 > DASTYU01. Next base: position 26,224 of record DASTYU010000048.1, on the reverse strand, counting down.
CTTGCGCATGGCCAGCAACCCAAGGCGCATCCGTCCCTTGACCGTCCCCAACGGCGCGCCGGTCCGCTCGGCGATCTCCTGCTGCGTCAGCCCGCCGAAATACGCCAGCTCGATTGCCTCGCGCTGGGCATCGGGCAGCATGGCGAGCGCACCCCGGACGGTGTCCGCGTCGAGGTCAGCGGACACCTCGCCCCACACATCCGGCAACGTCAGGGCGGGCGGCGCCACGTCCTCGGTCTCGGGCAGGGCCGCCGCCGGCCGCCGCCGACGGACGGCGTCGACCGAACGGTGGTGGACGATCGCCAGCAGCCATGTCTTGACGCTGCCACGCCCCTCCGCGTAGCGCCCGGCATGCCGCCACGCGCCGAGGAACGCGTCCTGGAGGACGTCCTCGGCGCGGGTCGCGACGCCGGTCACCCGCAGTGCGATCGAAAGGGCCACGGTTCGATACCTGTCGTACAGCGCTTCGAGCGCGTCCAGCTCGCCGTCCGCGATCCGCGCGAGGATGCGCCGATCGTCGACGTCGACGACCAGCGCAGGACCGCCCGGCGCGGTTGGATTGTCCGCACTCATGGGCTGATGCGCGCGCGAGACGCTTCCGGTTCACTGGACGTGCCCGCCAGCACCGACTCGACGAGCGTCCAGATCTCCCTTGAGACCTCATCGACCGAGCGCGTGGCGTCCACGACGCGGAAGCGGTGCGGCTCCTCGCTCGACAGCGTCAGGAAGCCCGCTCGCACGCGACGATGGAAGTCCACGTCGTGCTCGACCTCGAACCGGGTCGTGTCATCGGGACCCTTGCGCTGCAACCCGACCTCGACGGGGAGGTCGAGCAGGATCGTCAGATCCGGCGCGAGCCCGTCGGTGGCCGCATCGTCCAGCTCCCGCAGGGTGTCGAGCGGCACCCCGGCACCGAAGCCCTGGTACGCGAGGGTCGAGTCGGAGAAGCGTCCGCACACGACGGTTGTTCCGTCGGCGAGTGCCGGCCGGATCACATGCCGGACGAGTTGCCGCCGAGCCGCTTCGAACAGCAACGCGTCGGTGAGGGCATCGGTCGGCTCGACGCCACCGTGGCGGGCGAGGAGGATCTCGCGCAACTGCTCGCCGAGCCCTGTCCCGCCGGGTTCCCGCGTGACGATGACATCGACACCTGTGGCCCGCAGCCGCTGGGCCAGCGCCTCGACCTGGGTCGTCTTGCCTGACCCGTCCGGTCCCTCGATCGTGATGAACCGGCCATTCCCACCCGTCACGCGAGCGAGTGTAGCCCCTGCCAGTGATCCGCCCGAATGGCCCGCGCGTATGCTCGGCAGACGCCCCGCCAGTCCCCCCGGGGTCCACCGATCGGAGAGTTTCAGGCTGATGCGCCGGATCGCTCACGCTTTCGTGCTCGCCGCCGCCGCGCTGGTCGTGCTGCCGGCACTGGTCGCGGCGCATCCGCTCGGGAACTTCACGATCAACCACTACGCGGGGCTGCGGATCGAACCGGACCGCGTGGTCCTCGACGTCGTCATCGACCAGGCCGAGATCCCCGCCTTCCAGGCGCGCCAGGTGCTGGACACCAACGAGGACGGCGAGGTGTCCGACGCCGAGCTCGAAGCCGGCCGCGTGTCGTCGTGCACTACGTTGGCGGACGAGCTCGACCTTGCCCTGGACGGCCGCGGCATTCGACCGTCGCTCACGGCCGCCGGGCTGGAACTACGACCGGGCGTCGGTGGGCTGTCCACGCTTCGGCAGGTCTGCGGATTCGAGGCTGCGCTCGACCGCCCGATCGGCGATGGCACCCGGGTCGCCTTCACCGATGCGTCCTACGCGGGCCGGATCGGCTGGCGCGAGATCGTCGTCGAGGGCTCGGGCGTGACCGTGACACCCGTCGACGGCGAGCTTCGCGGTGCGACGGTGTCCGATCGGCTGCAGGTATACCCGGCCGACCAGCTCGACAACGCGCTGGCGGACGAGCGGATCGTCCTGAGCGTCGCGGCCGGTGGAGCCGAATTGCCGCCGCTGGTCATTCCGGACGCCACCCCGGTCCAGGCACCCGCCGCGGCCGCGCCCGAGCCCACGTCCCCGGTCAGTGCCGCGGTCCCGGGCGGCGTCGCCGGGGAGATCCCTGCGCTGTTCCAGACCGCGGACCTGACACCGTTCGTCGTGCTGTTGTCACTCGCAACGGCCGCGGCGCTCGGGGCCGCTCACGCCCTCACGCCGGGCCACGGCAAGACGCTGATGGCCGCCTACCTGGTCGGGACACGTGGGACGCCCGTCCACGCGCTCGGCCTCGGGCTGTCGGTGAGTGTCTCGCACACGATCGGGATCCTCGCGCTGGCGAGCCTGGTCATCGGGGCGCAGGGCATCCTCAACCCCGACCTCCTCGTGCGAGGCGCACCAGTGGTCGCGGCTCTCGCCATCGTGGCGATCGGGGCGTGGATGCTGATCAGCGAGATCCGCCGGCGAACGCTCAACGCCGAAGCCACCCACGCCCACGACGACGCTCACGAACCTCACGAGCACAGCCACGGCGGGACGCGCCACACGCACGCGCCGATCGCCACGGCGACGACGATCACCTGGCGCAGCCTCTTCGTGCTCGGGCTCGCGGGCGGCATCATCCCGTCGACCAGTGCCCTCCTGATCCTGCTCGGCGCGATCGCCTCCGGGCGCGCCGGCTTCGGGATCGTGCTCGTCGTCGCGTTCGGCGTCGGAATGGCGCTGGTGATGACGGGCATCGGTCTGCTCGTCGTCGGGGCGCGAGGGCGCCTCGACGGGCTCGGGCGCGGAGGGGCATTCGCGGCGATTCGAACCTGGCTGCCGCTGGCCGCTGCCTGCCTCGTCCTCGGGCTGGGCCTCTACCTCACCGCCCAGGCGGTCGCCGCTCCGCCGACGCTATAGGCATCTCGCGACGCCTGCTCTGCTAGGCTCGCGCCCAATGCGCGACATCACCGACCGTGCCCTGGATACGGCCGTGTCGCTCGGTGCGGGGTACGCCGATGCACGCGTCGTCCGCCGACTCAGCGAATCCATCTCGATCAAGACCGGTCGCGTCGAGGGCGTGGCCTCCGGCGAGACCGAGGGCTTCGGTGTCCGCGTCCTCGTCGACGGCGCGTGGGGCTTCGCCAGCTCGCATGTTCTGACCACCGCCGAGGCGGACCGCGTCGCCGGCGAAGCGGTCCGTATCGCCAGGGCATCGGCGACCGCGCTGCGCAACCCGGTGCTGCTCGACGACCGGCCGCCGGCCAACGGCACGTACGAGTCGCCCGTGGGAGAGGACCCGTTCGCGATCCCGCTCGAAACGAAGATCGCCGACCTGCTCGCCGCCGACGAGGCTGCCGCCCACGTCGACGGCGTCGCGTTCACGGAGTCGATCTTCGGCGCCCAGCGCGAGTGGAAGACGTTCGCCGCGAGCGACGGCAGCTTCACCGAGCAGACCATCACGCACGTCGGCACCGCGGTCGAGGCGAACGCGATCGAGGGCGACGACCACCAGCGCCGGAGCTACCCGGACGCGGGCGGCGGCTGGCAGGCGGCCGGCTACGAGTACATCCGCAGCCTCGACATGCAGGAGCACGCCGGCCCGCTGGCCGAAGAGGCGGTCGCGCTGCTGAGCGCGCCCCAATGTCCGTCGGGACGGTTCACGCTCGTCCTCGACCCGTCGCAGCTGTACCTCCAGGTCCACGAGTCGTGCGGCCACCCGACGGAGCTCGACCGCGTCTTCGGCACCGAAGCCAGCTATGCGGGCACCAGCTTCCTCACCCCCGACAAGCTGCAGGACGGCTTCCGCTACGGGTCGGACCTCGTGACGATCGTGGCCGATGCCACGGCCCCCGGTGGGCTCGGCACGTTCGGCTGGGACGATGAGGGCGTGGCCGCGCAGGCCGTGCCGCTGGTGCAGGACGGGATCTTCGTCGGCTACCTGTCGAGCCGCGAGACGGCGCCGCAGATCGGCCGGCGGAGTGGCGGGGCGATGCGGGCCGACGGCTGGAACCGCATTCCGCTCATCCGCATGACCAACATCAACCTCCTACCGCGGCCCGGATTGAGCCTCGACGAGATCGTCGCCGACACCGATGACGGCCTGTACCTGGCATCGAACCGGAGCTGGTCGATCGACGATCGCCGCCTCAACTTCCAGTTTGCGACCGAGGTCGCTTACGAGATCAAGGGCGGCAAGAAGGGCCGGCTGTTCAAGAACCCGACGTACACCGGGATCACGTACGAGTTCTGGCGCGCGTGCGACGCGGTCGGCGACGAATCAAGCTTCGTCATGCTCGGCACGCCGAACTGCGGCAAGGGCGAGCCCGGACAGGTCGGGCACGTCGGCCACGCGGTTTCGGGCGCGCGCTTTCGCGATGTGCAGGTGGGGGTCGGCAAGTGGTGAGCCGCCAGGAGGACGCCGACGCCCTCGCGCTCGCCGAACGAACGCTCGGCATGGCCATGGCCGCCGGCGCCGGCGAGGCGGAGGTCCTCGTCATGCGCGAGGACGGCGCCCTGACCCGCTTCGCCAACAGCGAGATCCACCAGAACGTGGCCCAGCGCGATGTCGCCGTCAACCTGCGCGTGGTCCTGGGCAAGCGCGTGGCGGTGGCGTCGTCCGGCCGGACGGACGACGAGGGCCTGCGGGCGCTGGTCTCGAACGCCGTTGCCATCGCCGGCGTCGTCGAGGAGCTGCCCGACTGGGGCGGCCTGCCGCGCCCGAATGGGGCCCTGCGAGATGTGGCCGCCTTCGCGTCCGAGACCGCGAACGCCACGCCGGAGTTCCGCGCGGACGCCGTCCGCCAGGTGATCGCCGCCGCGGACGAGGCCGGCGTCACGGCCTACGGCTCGTTCCAGACCGGCATCGAGACGACTGCGGTCGTCAACTCGAGTGGCATTCGCGCCGCGGACTCACGGACAGCGGCCCAGTTGATCACGGTGTCGATGGGACCGGGCGGCGGCACGGGCTACGGCGAAGCGGCCGCGGTCGACGCGACGACCATCGATCCGGCGGCGATCGGCAGGCAGGCGGCCGAAAAGGCCCGCGCGAGCGCCGACGCCGTGGCCATCGAGCACGGCGACTATCCGGTCGTGCTCGAGGAGCCCGCGGTCGTCGACCTGCTCGACATGCTCGGCTACCTCGGGTTCAGCGCGCTCGCGGTCCAGGAGGAACGCTCGTTCTTCGAACCGGGCAAGCGCATCGGCTCGGAGCTCGTGACGATCACCGATGACGGAGCGGATCCGGCCGGCCTCCCGATGGCGTTCGATTACGAGGGCGTTGCCAAGCAGCGCGTCGAGCTGGTCGACCGGGGTGCCTGTCGCCGGGTCGTCTACGACGCCCAGACGGCCGCTCGCGACGAGGTCGCGTCAACCGGCCACGGGCTGCCCGCGCCGAACCCATACGGGCCGTTCCCACTGAACATGGTGATGGCCGCCGGAGACGCGAGCCGGGAGGAGCTGATCGGCGGGCTCGAACGCGGCCTGCTGGTGACCCGCTTCCACTACACCAACCCGGTCCATCCGAAGCTGGCCATCGTCACCGGGATGACCCGCGACGGGACGTTCCTCGTCGAGGGCGGCCGGATCGTCGGCCCGGTGAGGAACCTGCGATACACCCAGAGCTACCTCGATGCTTTGCGGGGGACCGTCGCGGTGGCGCGCGAGCGGCGCACGCTCAAGGGTTTCCTCGGGGCCGCCGTCGTGCCGGCGCTCCGCATCGACGGCTGGACCTTCACCGGGACCACGGAGCACTGACCGGCACAGCCATCATGGCCTGGCAGATGTGTTCCCAGAACAACAGATCGCACGAATCGGACGCCCCGGCGGTCCGATTCAGGCCAATTGGTGTTCCTGGCGCACCGTTCGCTCGTTGCGGGTCCGTGCGCCGCTGATTCGGCGTGTTTGTTGTTCTGTGCGCACCATCGCGCCGAAGCGGGCTCTAGCGCCAGCTTGCGCGAGCGGCATCCGGATAGAGGCGCACCCGCCGATATGGCTCGCGACCACGCGACCGTGACACCAGGTTCGCCCGCTCCGCCATCTGGTGCTGCAGCCGGCGGATGTACGCGTTCTGTGGCGACAGCTCCACGGCCTCCGAGGAGTTGAGGACCATGTCGATGGCCTCCTCGGTCTCGCGCAGCGCCGCCTCGCGCGGGTCGATCTCGAGCGAGAAGATCGACGTCAGGCTGGCCTGCATCTGCGGGATCGTGTTGCTCTTGAGGACGTAGATCGGAAGCGCTCGCTCCTCGGCCTCGCGCAGCAGCGGCGTCTTCTGCTTGTACTCGTTGCGCAGCGTCATCACGACGTCGGCCTCGTCGACCTCGCGGGCGATCTGAACCGGCAGCTGCAGATCGCGGACGGCCTGTTCGAGCCGCTTGCGGCTGATGCCCTGCGGCAGGATGCGCAGCGTCGGCAGCGGGGCGCCCCCCGGCACGAGCACGGGCTGGCCCCGGTCGTCTTCCTCGATCCCGAGCGGGAGACCGTTGTCGAGATCGTCCGCGAGCTCGTCGGCGTTGACCGGCCCGGTCCCCTCCTCGGCACGCAGAGCCGTCAACGCTCGCGATGCCTGGTCACGCCACGCCTTCTGGCGCTCGAGCTCGCGGGCCTCGCGGGCCCTGGTTTCGACCACGGTCGGAGCGGCGCCGCGCTCCAACGGGCCGCGGTCGGCAATGTCGCCCGCGACGAAGGGCTCCTCGCCCGGGCCGGTCAGCGGCGGCGTCGCGAACCGCTCCCCGGGCATCGTCCCCGAGCCGGTGGAGCCGGTGGCTCGGGTCGGGCTCTCGCGGCCCGGGCCGGTCCGCGTCTGGCGCCATCCACCGGACTGCCCTGGCCGATAGCCGGGTCGAAACCCGGCGCGGTCGGCCTCGCGGTAGCCGCCCGTTCGATACGAGCTGTCGCCGCGCCAGCCGGGCTCGGTGCGCCAACCCGGGCCACCACCCACCAGACCGGCGAACCGCTCCTGCCCAAGCTGCTCGCGGGGCGACGGCCGCGGCCGGCCCTGGGAACGATGGACGCCCTCCTCGTCACGCCAGCGGAGCTCGGGGGCGACGGGGTCGCCGCGAAGCATCGCGTCCACCGTGTCGGCGACATCGGCGTGGACGGCCACCCGCTCGCGGTCCTGGATCTCGACGATCGCGTCGAACGTCGGCGGCGCCTTGCGCTCCAGCACGCTCTTCTGGGTCCGCCGCCGGCGCGCCTCCTCGTCGCCGAGGGTGACGCTCTGGATGCCCCCGATGAGGTCGGACAGGGTCGGGTTGAGCATGAGGTTGTCGAGGTTGTTGCCGTGCGCCGTGCCGATCAGCTGCACGCCGCGCTCGGCGATCGTGCGTGCCGCCGCCGCCTCGAGTTCCGTCCCGATCTCGTCGATGACGATGACCTGCGGCATGTGGTTCTCGACCGCCTCGATCATCACCTCGTGCTGCATCGACGGGGTGCGCACCTGCATCCGGCGCGCCTTGCCGATGGCCGGGTGCGGGATGTCGCCGTCGCCCGCGATCTCGTTCGAGGTGTCGACCACGACCACTCGCTTGCCGAGGTCGTCGGCGAGCACACGCGCCGCCTCGCGCAGCATCGTCGTCTTGCCGATGCCGGGGCGACCCATGATCAGGATCGACTTCCCGGTCTCCACGAAGTCGCTGATGATCTCGATCGTGCCGTACACGGCACGCCCGATCCGGCACGTCAGTCCGACGATCTTCCCGTTTCGGTTGCGGATCGCGCTGATGCGATGGAGCGTGCGCTCGATGCCGGCCCGGTTGTCATCCCCGAACGTCCCGATGTGATCGACCACGAACGCAATGTCGGCCTCGGTGATCTCGCGCTCGAGGAGGGTCACCTCGTCGTTCGGGAAGCGGGCTTCCGGTCGGCGGCCCAGATCGAGGACGACCTCGATCAGCGCCTCCCGATCGGGGGTCGCGTGGACGGCATCGACGATCTCCGGCGGCAACGCCGCGAGCAGGACGTCGAGGTCGTCGATCGACTCACCGTGCCCGTCCTCGTATCCCACGCAGACCTCCTTAGCGGACACCGGCCGGGACGAGCGCCGGCTCGGCAACCCGGACGAGCGTTTCCTTCATCAGGAGCGTGACGGTGGAGATCGTCTCGAAGCCCACCTCCTCGAGCCGCCGGTCGATCGGCGACTCGTACGTGCGAACCGGAGCGATGACGCCGTGGTCGTAGCGATGCTCGCCGTCACGCTTGGTCCGGGCGGCAATCACGCCGAGACCGTACTCGACCAGGGGTGACACGTCCGCATCGGAACGCGCCATGACCTTGAGATAGTGTGGCTGGTCCTCCTTCGCGACGCCGACCTGGATCATGGCGTCGAGAGCGGTCCCGTCCTTGCCGCCACCGGTCGTCTCCTGCACGAATGCCTCGACGTCGGCGAAGCGCAGGATCGGGGCGAGGCTGGAGCGCGGAACGCGCCAGTTCGTGCCCTGCCGCTCCCAGTCGATGAGCCGGAACGCCTCCAGGCGCTGCACGGGCTGCGGCGTGGCCGAGGCGTACAGCCGCGACAGCGCGATCGCGTCGATGCCGGCGGTCGGCCGGATGCGGCAGTCGGCGGCCTGCTTGTCGGTCCACGGTTCCGGCAGCGCCTGACCACTGGGCCGGAACAGGATGCGCTCGTCTCCGTAGCGCATGAACCCTGCCTGCATGAACAGCTCGACGTTGTCGTCGGCATCGGCGCAGGCGACGTGGAAGCGGCTCGCGCCACGCTTGGCACCTTCACGCAGGAGCTGCTGCACGAGCCGGTAGCGGATCTCGCCGGCATTCGCGACGCCGACCGCATCGAGCTCCACGATCGTCCACTCGTCCCGTGGCGAATCGCGCTCGACGCGGACGAGACCGGCGATCCGTCCGTCCTGCTCGTACACGTACATCATGTCGTGCGGCCGGAAAGCCCCGAGGGGCAGGCGGAACAGGCTGAACACCCCGATGGACGGGCCGCTCACCGGCAGTCCCAGCGAACGGGTGGAGGCCGCGTCCGACTGGCACAGCCGCGACAGTTCGCCGAGCGCGGCGAGGTCGGTCAGACGCGCGACGCGCACCTTGCCGCTTGCCCGCGCGCTTCGAGCCTCGGTCATGCGCTGTTCCTCGACCGGCGGGTGGGGTGCGGCCGGCGACCGGCGCCCTCACCCGGATCCTCGTGCTCGGACGCGAGCATCGCAAGCAGCCGGTGGAAGCGCGTCTCGCCGGCGAGCTCCGGATGGAACGCGGTCGCGATCACGTTGCGTTCGCGGACGGCCACGATGCGACCGTCGTCCAGCGTCGCAAGGATGTCCACGTCCGGCCCGGTCCGCTCGATGATCGGGGCGCGGATGAACACGCCGTGGACCGGTTTGTCGCCGAGAACCGGGACCGACATCTCCGTCTCGAACGATTCGAGCTGGCGGCCAAAGGCGTTGCGCTCGACCGTCACGTCGAGCAGCGGCAGGATCGGCGGTTCGCCGCCGGCGATCTCGCGCGCCAGCACGATCATCCCGGCACACGTCCCGAACAGCGGCGCGCCGCTCCGGGCGAGGTCCAGCAACGGTTCACGCAGCCCCCAGCGCTCGATGCCGAGGCGCATCGTCGTGCTCTCGCCACCGGGGATGATCAGGCCGCTGATCCCTTGGAGGTCGGACGGCTCGCGCACGCGGACGCCCTCCACGCCGATGGCACGGAGCGTGTCGAGGTGCTCCTGGAACGCACCCTGCAGGGCGAGAACGCCGATCTTCATCGGTCGGGCGGCCGGACGCCTACCAACCGCGAACGGCGAGGCGCTCCTGCTCGGGGATCGCCTCGAGCGGGATGCCACGCATCGGGCTCCCGAGTCCCTTCGAGACCTCGGCGATCTTCTTCGGATCGTCGTAGAAGCGCGTCGCCTGGACGATCGCTTCGGCCATGCGGGCGGGCTCCTGGCTCTTGAAGATGCCCGACCCGACGAATACGCCTTCGGCGCCCAGCTGCATCACCAGGGCCGCATCGGCCGGTGTGGCGATACCGCCCGCGACGAAGTTCACGACGGGCAGCTTGCCTTCGGCCGCGACGTCGCGGACCAGCTCATACGGTGCCTGGAGCTCCTTGGCCGCGACGAAGAGTTCGTCCTCGCGCATCGATTCGAGCTTGCGCAGCTCGGACAGCACGGCGCGCAGCTGGCGGACGGCCTCGACGATGTTGCCGGTCCCCGCCTCCCCCTTGGTGCGGATCATGGCCGCGCCCTCGTTGATGCGGCGGAGGGCCTCGCCGAGGTTCCGGCAGCCGCACACGAACGGGACCTTGAACGCGTGCTTGTCGATGTGGTTCGTCTCGTCGGCCGGGGTGAGTACCTCTGACTCGTCGATGTAATCGACCCCGAGCGCCTCCAGCACCTGGGCTTCGACGAAATGCCCGATGCGAGCCTTGGCCATGACCGGGATCGAGACGGCGTCCATGATCCCCTCGATCATGGCCGGGTCGCTCATGCGGGCGACTCCACCGGCCGCACGGATATCGGCCGGAACGCGTTCGAGCGCCATCACGGCGACCGCGCCGGCGTCCTCCGCGATCTTCGCGTGCTCCGACGTGACGACGTCCATGATGACGCCGCCCTTGAGCATCTGGGCGAGCCCCTTCTTGGTGGCCCAGGTGGAGGTTTCGACTGTCATGGTGGGACGGGTTCCTACTGCTGCTGCGCTCGGTTCGCCGGCCGGGCCTGGCCCCGGGGTCCTCGCCCGTTCGAGTCGGCCGAGCCCCTCGCGCGATCAGGATTATCGCATGGCACCCGCGTAGGGCCCGCTGACCGCCTGCCCGCCGGTGGAGGATGTTGCTTTCAGTCCACCACGGACTCGTAACCACATCGCCCGCCCGGAAATCGCCGCGCTCGGGCCAGCTCCACGCTCGAACGGATGCGGTCAGACTCGAACGTCACCGTTAAACAGTCCGTGTCGGATACAAGCGAGGGTCAGCGGGCGACGGTCCGGACCACCCCCGACATCAGCTTCGTGGCACGCCGCGCAGCGGACGGCGACAGCCGCGAGAGCGCCTCGACCAGTCCGAGAATGTCGTCGTCGGGCAGCCCGCTGAGCACGTCGAACAACCGCAGGATCGTGGCGTCGGGGACGTGCCCCAGCAGGTTCAGCGCCCGCTCCAGCTCTCGCGGCTCGATCCTGGGTATGAGCCCGACGGCACGGTCGAACAGGCGAACGAATACGAGGAATGCCGCGAGCCAGTCACGAAGCGCGGCGAGCTCGGCGTCATCCGGATGCGCCGCGGCGGCCGTGGCCGCCTCGGCGGCCTTCTCCTCGAGCACGATGACGATCGGGTCGCCCTCGCGGACCTTGCGCTCGGCGATGACCCGGCCGAACCACTGCCAGTGGTCGCCGACCGCGAGGTAGGCGGTACCGGCTGGTCCGCGACGACCCACGCGGCGCGGCTCCGGCACGCGCTCGACGATGCCCCACGACTCGGCTTCGGCGAGGGCGAGGCTGGCGGCGCGGTGGCTGAGCCCAAGCGCCTCGCGCACCTCCCGTTCGGTGAGTGGCTCCTGGCGGGCCATGAGGTAGGCCTGCACGCGCGCGATCGCCGGCGTGACGCCCCACGCCGCCCCCATCTCGCCCCACGCCTGGGCGAGGTCGAGGCGGATGGACTCGGCCGTGACGGAGGCACCCTGATGGCGCTCGCGATGATCGTCGATGCGGGTGACGGTCGATGGGTCGGCCATGCACCTCCGAGCCTAGCACGATGGCCGATTACGTGCCACTTGTCAGTATCACGTTTGTGGCGAGTGGGCGCACGGCTCAGGGAGCGGTGGCGCCCAGGATGGCGTCGACGGCGACGAAGATCGCGGCTTGGCGATCGATCTCGACCTCGCACGATGAGATGCGCTCCGGACCGGCAGGCGTCTCGAACGTGTAGACGACCTCCATGCCATCGAACGCGGTCGGACATTCTCCGGTGAACGGCCGCGACCGGATGGCGTCGAAGTCCGTGATGCCGAGCGCGGCGCGGTAGACGTCGATCGTCCTGTCGGTCACCCGATGGACGTCCGCTTCCACCGGCTCGAGCTGGTGAACCAGGCCATCGGACTCGATCGCGAACACGGTCCGGCACTCTCCGTCCGGACAGCGGCCGCCGTGCGCCTCGACGGTCACCAGCCGGCCATCGGCGGGTGGCGGGACAAGGGCACAACCCGCCACGACCACGGCCAGAACCAGCAGCCGAATCACGTGTGTCATCGTCCGCGATGACGGGCACAGCCGCCGCCTGGTTCCGATCTTTGAGCACCAGGGCCGCGCCGATGCGTCATAACAGGAAACAAGCGGCACAACCGGCGGGTGTGCGAGGGAGGCGAACCGAGGATGCGGCGGGATCTCGTCGAAGCGGCGAGCCACGGTGACCATGAGGCGTTCGATGCCCTCGCGGCCTCCACCGGCGACCGTATCTACGCGATCGCGTTCCTGATCCTCCGTGCGCCGGACCTTGCCGAGGACGCGGTGCAGGAGGCGCTCGTACGGGCGTGGAAGCAGTTGCCGTCCCTGCGCGATCCCGACAAGTTCGACGCCTGGTTGTATCGCCTCGTCGTCAACGCCTGCGCGGAGCAGGGCCGCCAGCTGCGGCGCTGGTCACAGCAGGTGCGCGCGCTGCCAACCGAGCTGTCGGTTGGCGATCACTCGACGTCCATTGCCGTCCGGGACCAGTTGGAGCGCGGGTTCGGCCGGCTCAAGCCCGAGCAGCGGGCGGTGGTCGTCCTCCACTACTACAACGGCTTCTCGGCATCCGAAATCGCGCGGATCCTCGGAATCCCCGAGGGGACCGCGCGATCCCGACTTCATTACGCGATCGAGGCGATGCGTGCGGCGCTCGAAGCCGACGCGCGTCAGCCCGTGGTCGCCTAGGACAGGACGAGCGACATGGCCACCGACGAACGCTTTGATGAACTGATCAGCACCTGGTTGCAGGAGACGGCTCCGGTACAGGTCCCCATGCGGGTCCTGGAGGAGGCCGCTCTGCGAACCCGCACGAGCCGGCAGAAGGTGGGTTGGCGCGCGCGCCTCGGATGGTTTCTTGTCCCCCGGTCCGTTTTCGCGATCGGCACGACGGCTGCAGTCATGGTGGCGGCAGTTCTGGTTCTGAGCCCTCGACTCGGACAGCCGGAGGTGGGCAAGCTGCCGACCACGCCGAACGCATGGTCGGGCGTCCCCATCGACTCCCGCTGGACCACGGCCCAGGTCGACGGGTTGGTCGCCGGTCCGCGCGGACTGCTCGCGATCCTGGGCGAACTCGGCTCGAGTGACATGCAGCTTTCCATCTCGACGGACGGTCGAATGTGGACGCTTGTGCCGAACGACCAATTCCCGTCCCCGGGCGTCCTGTGGCCCCACTCGGGCGCCCAGCATCTGCCAGCGGTCGGGACAACCGGCGGCTTCCTGTTCGTCGCCGAGGGCAACGACGTCTGGGCCTCCGAGGATGGTTACACCTGGCAGCGCCGCGCCGACCGGGCACAGGACGCCGATCTGCGCGCCGGCGCGATCCTCGCAGTGGCCGCCGGTGGCCCGGGACTCGTGGCGGTGGGTAGCGACAACAAGGCGTGGTACTCCGAGGATGGATCCGACTGGACGCTGGCCGAGGTACCGGCGCCGCCCACCGAGTCGTTCACGGCCGGGGGCGACGCGGTGCCCACCATCGACATGCTCGGCGTCACCGTCGCCGGCGACACGTTGGTCGCATGGGGGAACGCCATGGCGACCGGCGCCGGCGGAGCCACGCCAGTGGAGCCGGTCCTGTGGACCTCTGCTGACGGCCGTTCGTGGACGAACGTTCCCGACGTTTCTGGCGTTGGCTGGCTGCGCGACGTCGCGGCGGGTCCGAACGGCTACGTCGCCATCGGCGGCACGGGTCCAGGTGACACGGGTCGCATCTGGTTCTCCAAGGACGGCCGCGCCTGGCAGCCGGCCGACACCTTCGAGGAGGGCGCGGGTCCGATGGATCTGTCGATCGCCGCGACGGGCGCGGGCTACGTGGCTGTGGGCGGTGAAGGACTGTGCGCCGTGGAGCCGTGTCCGAACGCGGTGGCGGCGATCTGGACCTCCCCGGATGGCCGGTCCTGGTCTCGCCTGCTCAACGAGGATCTTTTCACCGTCGCGGATCCGCGGAATTCGCCAAACCATTCGGGCGCTTGGGCCACATCGGTCGTCTCGCAGGACGATCACTTTGTCGTCGCCGGCGCGTACGACGCGAATCCGGTGGTCTGGATCTCCGGCACGCCCGGCGAGACCGAAGCGCCCGTCATCACTGCAGGGCCGTCTTCTGATCCCGGGGGGTTCCTGGGCACCTGGATCTCGACGAGCGATAACGACGGCGGCACGCAGACGATGACGGTTGAGCCCTCGACTGGCCTCACCGTCGACGTCGTCGTGACCGACACGATTGCCACGGTCTGCTCGGGAACGTCCTCGACCATGACCGGGAGCGGATCCGTCGAGGGCAACCTGCTCGTGATCCCCGCGCCCGATTACCGGTGTGACGACGGGACCGAAGCGACGACGCCGGACGGACCTCCGCTCAATGAGCAGCTGCAACACCTGACGTACGCCTACGACGCCGCGACCGACACCCTGAGTGTCGGCATCGGCGACGTCTGGCTGCGCGAGGGCACCGAGGTCCCGACGCCTGCTCCGCAGCCATCCGAACAGGCAATGGAGCCAGCGCCGGGGAGTGGTACGCCTCTCGGGTGGTCGAGTGACGGCACCCGGAGCCTCATCCAGAAGGACGACCAGAACCTGTTCATTCGGCACGCCGATGGTTCGGAGACGCTGGTGTCGGAGCAGCCTTCTGAATACGAGCGATTCCCTGGATCTGCCCGGCCAGCGGGCGCCGCGATCTCGCCGGACGGGTCGCGCGTCGTCTTCGCGGGCCTGACGACTACTGATGGACTTTCGTGCCACCACGGGGCCCTCTTCGCCGTCAGCGCTGAGGGTGGACCCGCCGCGGTGCTCTGGGAGTCGCAAGCGGCATCAGACGGCGGCATCGTGAGGTATCCGACGTTCTCTCCAGACGGAACGCAGATCGCATTTGCCGACGGCTACTGCGACTCAAATCACAGCGTGTGGGTGATGAACGCCGACGGTAGTCACGCCCACCAGATCGTCTCCAGCGACGTCGATCCACTTGGTGCGACGCATGTGCACGGTCTGGCATGGTCGCCGGCTGGCGACGAGATCGCGCTCGCGGTCGACGGCGCCACCTATACGTTCGCAGCCGACGGCTCGGGCGCAACGCAGAGCGCTGAGGTCGAGTTTTGCTGGCCCGGTCGGCAGTGCTGATTGGCGCCTCCTATGATCGGCCGCAATGGCCGTCCTCAGCACGCGGATCGACCCCGGCTCTGACGAGGCGCGCGCCAACCGCGACGCCATGCAGCCGCTGGTTGACGACCTGCGGGCGCGGCAGGCAGCGCTGATCGATGGTGGGGCCGGGGGCGACGAACGGTCGATCGCTCGGCACCGCGAGCGCGGCAAGCTGCCGGTCCGTGAGCGGATCGACCGACTGCTCGACCCAGGGAGCGCGTTCCTCGAGCTGAGCCCGCTCGCCGCCAACGGGATGTACGACGACGAGGCGCCGGGCGCCGGCATGGTCACCGGTGTGGGCCGGATCGAGGGGACCACGTGCGTGGTCGTCGCCAATGACGCAACGGTCAAGGGCGGTACCTACTACCCGATCACCGTCAAGAAGCACCTGCGCGCGCAGGAGATCGCGCTCGAGAACCGGCTGCCGTGCGTGTACCTCGTCGACTCGGGCGGCGCGTTCCTGCCGCTGCAGGCGGACGTGTTCCCGGACCGCGACCACTTCGGGCGCATCTTCTACAACCAGGCCAGGATGTCGTCCGTCGGCATCCCGCAGGTCGCCCTGGTGATGGGCAGCTCGACTGCCGGGGGCGCATACGTGCCGGCGATGAGCGACGAGACCGTGATCGTGAAAGGCACCGGCACGATCTTCCTCGGGGGACCGCCCCTCGTGAAGGCCGCGACCGGCGAGGAGGTCTCGGCCGAGGACCTCGGGGGTGGCGAGTTGCACACGACGACGTCGGGCGTGGCCGATCACCTCGCGCTCGACGACGAGCATGCGCTGGCGCTCGGCCGCTCGATCGTCCGCAACCTCAACCGGCGGTTCCCGATGCAGCCCTGGGACCGCGCCGTGCCGGAGCCGCCGGCAGTCGACCCGGCGGGGCTGTACGGCGCAATCTCGGCCGACCCGCGTCGCCCGGTCGAAGTCCGCGAGATCATCGCGAGGATCGTCGACGGCAGCCGGTTCCACGATTTCAAGCCGCGCTATGGCGAGACGCTGGTGTGCGGCTTTGCCCACATCGAGGGCTACCCGATCGGCATCCTCGCGAATGACGGGATCCTGTTCAGCCAGTCGGCGCTGAAGGGCGCCCACTTCATCGAGCTCGCCGCACAGCGGCGGATTCCGCTCCTGTTCCTGCAGAACATCACCGGGTTCATGGTCGGCCGCGAGTACGAAGCGGGCGGCATCGCGAAGGACGGCGCGAAGCTGGTGACGGCCGTCGCGTCTGCCGAGGTACCGAAGTTCACGGTCGTCATCGGCGGCAGTTTCGGGGCCGGCAACTACGCGATGGCCGGACGCGCGTACCAGCCGCGGTTCCTGTGGATGTGGCCGAACGCGCGGATCAGTGTCATGGGCGGGCAGCAGGCAGCCCGCGTCCTGTCGGCGGTCCGTGGCGGCTTTGCGAATGACGAAGAACGAGACGCCTTCGAAGCGCCGATCCTCGAGACCTACGAGCGCGAGGGCTCGCCCTATTTCTCGACGGCCCGGCTCTGGGACGACGGCGTCATCGATCCGCTCGACACGCGGCGCGTCCTGGCGATGGGCATCGAGGCTGCGCTGCATGCCCCCATTCCGGAGACGCGTTTCGGCGTGTTCCGGATGTAGGTCCGGCGGCGGCGCACCGCGCCGGGCAGCACCTGATATCGGCGGGAGAGCTAGGGCGTGCGTTGGAGACGGGACAAGCGACGCCCTGATCGGCGGATGCCCGCGCTTATCGCCGATTCCCCGCCAGGTAGCGCTGGCAGCGCTACGCGATCGGACAGCATGCCCGGTCGGATTGGTATCGACCTGCCAACGCCGGACGTAGCGCTCGCGGCGATATCGCGGAGCACAGGCCCGCCGAAGCCCCAACGCCGGCCGCTACCATGGGTGTGATGCCCACCGTCAGCCGCCTGTCCATCGCGCCGGTCAAGGGGCTCGCGCTCGAGCACCCGGCCGAGATCGACCTGACGCCGATCGGGGTCGTCGAGGATCGCCGGTTCTTCCTGGTCGACGAAAACGGTCGGCTGGTCGATGGGCTCCTCGCCGGACGGATGGTCCAGGTCGCCGCGCACACCAACCCCGACGCAACCCACCTTCGCATGACCTTTCCGGACGGCGAGGTCATCGAGGATGACGTCCGGGTCGGCGAGCCAGTCATCACCCGCATGTACGGCCGAACGGTGCTCGGGCACATCGTCTTCGGTTCGTGGGCGGAGGGACTCGAGCAGTACGCGGGACGCCGCCTGTACCTCATCCGCACCAACAGCCCGGGCGGCACGCGCGAGAAGCACCCGGCGACGCTGGTCACCGACGGCTCGCTGGACCTCCTCGGCCAGCATCTCGGCGGCGTCCCGGTGGACGGGCGCAGGTTCCGGATGCTCATCGAGCTCCAGGGCGGGGCGGCCCATGAGGAGGACACCTGGATCGGGCGGCGCATCGCGCTCGGCGAGACGCGGATGCTGATCAGCAAGCAGGTGGCCCGCTGCGCGATCACGACCCAGGACCCGGATACCGGGACGCGCGATCTCGACACGCTGCGCGCGATCATTTCGTACCGCGGCCTGCGTGACCACGAGAACGTTGACTTCGGCGTGTACGGAGAGGTCGAGCGGCCGGGCCGCATTCGGCTCGGCGATCCGGTGCGCGTCCTCGACGCGGTCGAGCGGAGCGCCTGACGACGCCGCCGTGACGTCCACGGTTCGAGTCGAACGCGAGCGCACCGGGGGCGTGGTTGCCCGGGTCACGCTCGATCGGCCGAACGTCCACAACGCCTTCAATGCGACGGTGATTGCCGAACTGCGATCGACGTTCGCGGCGCTGGCTCGCGAAGGCCCTACCGAATTGCGGGCCGTCGTCCTGGCCGGAGCCGGGCCGTCGTTCTGTGCCGGTGCCGACATCGCGTGGATGCGTGCGGCAATGCAGCTCGATGTCGAAGGCAACGAGCAGGACGCGATGGCGATGGCCGACATGTTCGAAGCGATCGATACGTGTCCGGCTCCGGTCGTCGCCCGGGTCCAGGGCGCGGCGCTCGGTGGCGGGATGGGCCTGTGCGCCGTGGCCGATATCGTGATCGCCGAGTCGGGCACGCGGTTCGGGTTCACCGAGACGCGGCTGGGCATCCTGCCGGCGGTCATCTCGCCGTTCGTCATCGCCAAGATCGGCGAGAGCCACGCGCGAGCGCTGTTCCCCGGCGGCCGCCGCTTCGACGCCATCCGCGCGCAGCGGATCGGGCTCGTCCACGAGGTAGTCGAGGGCGAAGCAGCGTTGGACTCGGCGGTCGACGCGGCCGTCAGCGACCTGCTCGCCGCCGGCCCGACCGCGGCCCGGGCCGCGAAGGCGATCGTGCGCGAGGTGCGAGGGCTCGGCCACGGATCGTCGAAGTGGCACACGGCGCGGGTCATCGCCCGACAGCGGACGAGCGCCGAGGCACAGGAGGGCTTTCGGGCGTTCGACGAGAAGCGCCCGCCGAGCTGGGAGCCGGACGAGGGACGCGGTTAGGTGGAGGCGGTCCGCCGCTTCAACTCGCGCCGTCGCTCGCCATCGATCCGGGCATTGCGCGACGCTGGTCCACCGCTCCGCTGGCTGATCGCGGCGGGGATCGGGTCGCTCCTGCTCGTGATCGTGCTGTTCGTCGTTGGCCTGCGCGACGACCGTGTCCTCGTGGCACTCCCGTCCTTCGTGTTCGTCGTCGTGTGCGCCGCCGATCGTCGCGGCTGGCGTATCCGGATGGCGACCGCCGAAGTGGCGGCTCGCCAGCGTGAACGGTGGCAGTGGGGCGCCCTGCCGATCGATCCACTCGCCGCCGATACCTGGCTGGCCGCGCACGCGGACGCTCCGCCCGAGGTGGCTGCGAGCGTACTGGCGACGGCCGGCCGGCTTGATGAGGCCCGGGCCCAGCTCGAACGGGCAGCACCCGGCACAGCGCTCGACCGGGTCCGGCTGGAACGGCTGCGAATCCTGTTCGCCGCCGAGGAGGCAGAGGATCATTCGATCGACAACGCGTTGGCGCGACTCGAGCAGGTGCCGGCCCTCGCGGACGTGCCCGCGGATGAGCAGCGCTTCCAGCGCCTGTCACTTGCGTGGTCGATCTCCTGGCTCCGGATCCGTGCCGGCGAACCGTGGCGCGACGACTTCGCCGAAGCCGTTCGCCCGTACGCACCATTCCGGGTGGCGCCGCGGTTCCTCGTGGTGCACGTCATCCAGCAGTACGCGCTGCCGATCGCCTACGCGGGGGCACTCCTGATCGTTTGGGTCCTCGGGCTGTTGGACCTCCTCTTCCGAGCCTGATCTGCGACAATCGCGACACGACATGTCCGAAGAGTTGAGCCCACGCCAGGCCGCTGAGCGTCTCGGGGCAACGACGCGCTCCGTCCAGCGCTGGATCGTGACCGGTCGGTTGCCAGCGCGGCGGATTGGTGGTCGTTGGCGTGTCGCTTCTGACGCGATTGACGCGTTCGGTTCCCGGGCGCCCTCGGTCGACGCAGCTCCGATCCGGACGCTGTTTGTCGCCAATCGTGGAGAGATCGCCGCCCGAATCGCGCGCACGTGCGCGCGCTTGGGCGTCATTGCGGTCATCCCATCAACGGAGGGGCCGAACGCCCTCGACCTCCTCAACGCGGCAGCCGTCGTCGCAGATGCACGAGCTGCGGGCGCCGATGGCATCCATCCGGGCTTCGGGTTCCTTGCCGAGTCGGCGGCGTTCGCGGAGGCCGTCGTCGCGGCCGGAATCCGCTGGGTGGGTCCCCCGCCGGACGCCATCCGGGCGATGGGCGACAAGGCCGCTGCCCGGCGCCTCGCCGCCAGCCTCGGCGTCCCCGTCCTCCCCGGCTACGACGGTGAGGACCAGTCCGATACTGCGCTGACCGAAGCCGCACGCCGGATCGGGTGGCCGGTGATCGTCAAGCCCGCGGCCGGGGGCGGCGGCAAGGGCATGCGTATCGTCCGTGACCCCGACCGCTTCGGCGACGCGATTGCGGCCGGCCGTCGTGAGGCGGCCGCCGCATTCGGGGACGACCGCCTGATCCTCGAGCGCTTCCTCGAGGGGCCGCGCCACGTGGAGGTCCAGGTCCTGTTCGACGCTCACGGCAACGGGATCGAGCTCGGAGAGCGTGACTGCTCGATCCAGCGCCGCCATCAGAAGATCCTCGAGGAGACGCCATCACCGGCAGTTGACGCCGAGCTCCGGAGGCGCCTCGGGCAGGCGGCCCTGGCCCTCGCCGGCGCGGTCGGCTACGTCAGCGCAGGGACATGCGAGTTCCTCGTCGACGATCGCGGCGAGCCGGTCTTTCTCGAGATGAACACGCGGCTCCAGGTCGAGCACCCGGTGACCGAGCTCGTCACTGGGCGCGACCTCGTCGAAGACCAGCTCCGCATCGCAGCCGGCGAGGCCCTGGAAAGCGGTGCCGCCGGGCTCGCGGACCCGGGCGGTCATGCCATCGAAGTTCGCCTGTACGCCGAGGATGCCGAGAACGGCTTTCTTCCGGCGACGGGCCGCATCGAAACGGTGCACTGGCCGGCAGGCCCCGGGATCCGCATTGACGCCGGGGTGTCACGCGGGGACGAGGTGACCGGTCGGTTCGACCCCATGTTGGCCAAGGTCATCGCCCACGGTTCGACGCGCGACGAGGCGCTCGATCGGCTGGGCGCAGCTCTTGACGAGACGGTGGTGCTTGGGCTGACCACCAACCTGCGCTTCCTGCGCTGGCTGGTCCGCCACCCGGTGGTCCGCCAGGGCCAGGCGCGCATCGACACGCTCGAGCGAATCTGGCCACCGGACGACTGGGCACAACGGACCACCATCCCGGACGAGGCATGGGCTGCAGCCGCGGCGGCCCTGCACCCCGGGGAGGACGACGACCCGTGGCGCGGCGCGTGGCGTCTGAACGGGCCGACGTCGATCCTGCTGGAAGCCGGTGAGGAGCAGCGAGCGGTCGCGGTCACACCATCCGCTGATCCGTCAGCAGCCGTCATCCGCGTTGGCGAGACAGCGTTCGTGGACGTGGCCGGGTTGAGCGTCGCGTTCCGGATCGCCCCGCCTCCCGATGTCGATCGCGCCGCGCGAGCGGCGGCCGCGCACAGCGGAGGGCCTGTCGAACTGATCGCGCCCATGCCCGGTTCGGTGCTGGCGGTGCACGCGGCGGCCGGTGAATCGGTGGCGGCCGGCGATCCCATCGTCACCCTCGAGGCGATGAAGATGGAACACGCGGTCGTCGCACCGGTCGACGGCCACGTTGCGGCGCTTCGCGTCAGCGCCGGCGACCAGGTTGCCCGCGGCGAGGTCCTCGGCGTCGTCGAACCCTGACGCCTGCGCTACGCTCTTTCCGCAAGAGAGGAGACCGCCAGCCGATGGTCAAGCCACGTCCCACGACGACCGCCGTCGCCGCTTCTGTTGAGCCGGCCTTGCCCCAGACCCGTGAAGCCCTTCTCGACCTGCACCGCCAGACCCGGGCAAAGCGCAACGCCGCCGGGCACGGCAGCGCGGAGCAGCAAGCGGCCATCGACCTGCTCGGCCGGATCGAGATCGAGGTCGCCCGAATCGAACGGGCGATGGACCCGCCGCGCGGCTGATCGGGTGACCATCCGCCGCGGGCGCGTCCGGATCTACGAGGTCGGCCCGCGCGACGGCCTTCAGAACGAGTCCACCCCGATCCCGACCGACGCGAAGGCGCGCTTCATCGGCCTGCTCGCCGATGCGGGTCTCCGGGAGATCGAGGCGACGAGCTTCGTGTCGCCGAAGGCCATCCCGCAATTGAGCGATGCCGACGAACTGCTCGCGCTCCTGGATCGCCGCGCAGGGGTTCGCTACCCCGTGCTCGTGCCCAACCAGCGCGGGATGGACCGCGCGGAGGCAGCCGGCATCGATGCCATCGCCGTGTTCACCGCGGCGAGCGACGCGTTCACGAGCCGCAACATCGGGATGACCGTCGAGGAGTCGCTGACGACGTTCGCGCCGTTGCTTCGACGCGCACAGGAACTCGGCTGGTGGACGCGCGGGTACGTCTCGACGGCGTTCGGCTGCCCGTATACCGGGCGCGTGGAGCCGGGGCGAGCGGTCGAGGTGGCTCGCGGGCTCGTCGACCTGGGCGTTGACGAGGTCTGCTACGGCGACACGATCGGCATCGGCGTGCCGGCCCAGGTCGAGGAGCTCACGGGGCTCACGAGCGCAGAGGGCATTCCACTCGAACGCGTCGCGTTCCACTTCCACGACACGCGCGGGACGGCGCTGGCAAACGTGTCGGCGGGCCTTCGATCCGGCATCCGCTGCTTCGATTCGGCGGCCGGCGGGACGGGCGGCTGTCCGTACGCGCCTGGTGCCGCGGGCAACCTGGCCACCGAGGATCTTGTCTACCTCCTCGACGCCGAGGGCTGGGAGACGGGCGTCTCGCTGGCCCGCGTTCTGGAGGCCGCGCGTTACGTGGCGGACGTTCTCGGGAAGCCGCTGACGACGAAGGTCGGCCAGGCCGGCGGCTGGGATCCGCTGACCGGCGCTCCGGTTGCGCGGGCGGATTAGGCCAAACAGACACACCCCCGGTGATGCAACTTCCCGGAATATCTGATGCCGGGAAGTCGCATCGCGGGCGGAAGTGGTTTGCGCGGCGAGCGCGAGGGCAGCGGACGCCCCTCCGAGCACGAACTCGGCGTTCTGCTACATTCCGGCCCGATGGACGGTGTCGTACTCGTTCTGAACCAGAACTACGAGCCGCTCAACGTCTGCAACCTGCCACGGGCCTTCCGCCTCCTCTTCGGCGAGAAGGCGGAAGTGATCGAGTTCGATCACCAGATGGTTCGGACGCCGCGGGTCGAGTACCGTGCGCCCTCGGTCATCCGCCTCCAGCACATGGTCCGTCGCCCACGCCCGCGCGTGAAGCTGTCACGCCGCGAGGTGTTCAGCCGCGACCGCCATACCTGCCAGTACTGCGGCCGACAGACCCACGACTTGACGCTCGACCACGTCATGCCGCGCCATCGCGGAGGCGGTCACACCTGGGAGAACCTGGTCACCGCCTGCAAGGGATGCAACCACCGCAAGGGCGGCAAGACGCTCGAGGAGGCGCGCCTGCGCCTGCACCGGCCGCCGTTCGAGCCGCGCAGCGACATCTACTCGCTGTTCACTCCGTACCTGGCGGACGAGCGGAACGAAGCATGGCGGACGTACCTGTTCCTGGGTCGGAACTGAGCGACGAGGCTGCGGTCGGGGCCGCGATTCCGCCACCGGTCCACCAGCTCATGGCGGCGCTCTGGGGGGCCGGCCACGCCGCCTACATCGTGGGCGGGTCGCTGCGCGACGTGCTGCTGGGGCGCGTTCCGTTCGACTGGGACCTGGCGACCGATGCCCGTCCAAACCAGATCCTCAGGGTCTTCACGGACGCGGTCTACGAGAACGCGTTCGGGACGGTCGTGGTCCGTCACGCTGGACAGCTGTACGAGGTCACCACGTTCCGCACGGACCACGACTACACCGACTTCCGGCGGCCGCATCGCGTGGAGTTCGGCAACGCGGTCGAGGTCGACCTGGCGCGTCGGGACTTCACCGCGAATGCCGTGGCCTGGGGCGCCCGCGCCGGAGACCAGCCGGACCTCGTGGACCCGCACGGCGGACGTGCGGACATCGCCGCGAGAACGCTGCGCGCGGTCGGCGACCCGAAGGCGCGTTTCGAGGAGGACGCGCTGCGAATGGTCCGCGCCGTCCGGCTCGCAGCGACACTCGGGTTCACGATCGAGCCGGCCACCCTGGCCGGCATCGAGGCCAGCGCGGACCTCGTCCGCTACCTGTCGGCCGAACGGATCCAGACCGAACTGTCGAAGCTGATCGCGTCGGAGCGTCCGTCGGTTGGGCTTCGGTTGCTGGCCGATACGGGACTCCTCGAGCGGATCTCGCCCGACCTGGCCCGCCAACGCGGCGTGCCGCAGAACAAGGTTCCGGGTGAGGACCTGTGGGACCACACGCTGCGCTCGGTCGACGCGGTGAGCCAGGAACGCCCGGTCGTGCGGCTCGCGGCGCTCCTGCACGACATCGGCAAACCGGCAACCTTTTCCGACGGCCACTTCCTCCACCACGACGTCCTCGGTGCCGAGCTCGCCGCGACGCTGCTCGACGAGCTGCGGTTCCCGCGCGCGGTTCGCGAGCGCGTCGTCCACCTCGTTCGGCACCACATGTTCAGCTACGAGCCGGCATGGTCGGACGCGGCGGTCCGCCGGTTCATCGGCAAGATCGGTACCGACGCCTTGGACGACCTGTTCACCCTGCGCGAGGCCGACAACCTGGGGAGCGGGCTCGCGGCGGACGCCGGCGGGCTCGACGTGCTGCGTGGGCGGGTGACCGCCGAGCTCGAGGGCGAGCTGGTCCTCGACCGCAGCAAGCTCCAGATCGATGGTTCCGACCTGATCGAGGAGCTGGGGCTGCGCCAGGGGCCGCAGCTCGGCCGGATCCTCGACGAACTGCTGGAGAAGGTGATCGTCGACCCCGCGCTCAACGACCGGGCGACACTCCTGATGCTCGCGCGCTCGCGTGCGAACGACGCGTGATGGCCGGCCGATGATCGAGATCATCCTCGAGGCGGAGCGCGCGCTGACCACCGGGCAGCTCGATCAGGCCGAGCGGCTGTACCGGCAAGCGGCCGAGCTCGACCCCCGCAACTCGATCGCGGTCGTCGGGTTGGCACGGGTGGCGCTCGATCGGGGCGACGAGCGCGCGGCGTACACGCTGGCACGGAGGGCGCTCGAGATCGATCCCGAGAACGCGGCGGGGCGGAGGCTGGCCGAGCGGCTCGAGGAGGTCATGCGCTATCGCGGAGAGCAGCCGCCGGCCGTCGCAGCGCCTCCGCCTGTCGAGGCGAAACCGGCACCCCCCGCACCGGCTCCGGCCACGCCCCCGAGGCCAACCGGGCCGCCGCGGCGGAAGCGTCGGTCGCTGCTCGATCGAATCCGGCGCCGCCGCTGACGCTATCGTCGCGGCCATGACACGGATCCTCGTCACGGGCGGAGCCGGCTACGTCGGCGCCGTGTCGGTTGCAGCGCTCGTCGATGCCGGCCATGCCGTCATGGTCCTCGACGACCTGACCACCGGCCACGCAGCGGCCGTGCCCGCGAGCGCAACGCTCCATCGCGGCTCGTACACCGACGAGGCATCGGTGCGCAGCCTGCTGGTCGCCGGCCGGATCGAGGCGATCCTCCATTGCGCCGCGCGCTCCCTCGTCGGCGACTCCATCCGCAACCCCGCGACCTATTACCGCGACAACGTCGCGGGTGGCATCGCGCTGCTCGAGGCCGCCCGGCAGACCGGCGTGCAGCGCTTCGTGTTCTCGTCGACGGCCGCGGTGTACGGCACGCCCGACGAGACGCCGATCCCCGAGGACGCGCCGCTCCGCCCGATCAACCCGTATGGCGAAACGAAGCGGACGCTCGAGACCGCGCTGGACTGGTACGGCCGGGCCTATGGCCTGCGCAGCGTCACGCTGCGCTACTTCAACGTGGCCGGGGCAACCAGCGAGATCGGCGAGGACCACGATCCCGAGACCCACCTCATCCCCAACGTGCTCAAGGCCGCCGAGGGCGGCCCTCCGCTGACCGTGTTCGGCGACGACTACCCCACCCCCGACGGCACGTGCGTCCGCGACTACATCCACGTGTCGGACCTGGCCGATGCGCATCTGCTTGCGCTCGAGGCGACCGCGCCTGGCGACGCTCGGACGGACCGAGCGCTCGTGTGCAACCTGGGCAACGGCGACGGGTTCAGCGTCCGGGAGGTCCTCCACGCGACCGCCCGACTCACCGGCCACGATGTCCCGCACGCGATCGGCCCGCGACGCGCGGGCGACCCGCCCGTGCTCGTAGCCAGCGCGCAGCGCGCCGGCGAAACGCTGGGCTGGCGGCCGAGCCGGCCGTCGCTCGACGAGATCATCGGCTCGGCGCTGGACTGGCGGCAGCGCAACCCGAGGGGCTACCGCACCTGACGGCCCGCGCGGGGACTCACGGCTCCCCG